>JALQUD010000019.1 GCA_023268595.1 Candidatus Saccharimonadia bacterium | reverse complement strand
GCTCGCGCAGCCCCACAGACGCATGTGTTCGACAAACTCCATGCGCCATCGCGCAGCAGCGCAACCGCACGAGCGAGCAGCAGCGCCACGTTCAAAACGCGAACGAGGCGCGCATGCGCAAGCGGCGGCGTTTTGAACTTGCGCGAGAGCGCGTCCGCGTGCGTGCTTGCGCAAGAAGCCGTATATTTGCACCCTGCTGAAAAGAACCTCGGAACGCGTGAATGAAAGGGTGTTTTAACAATTTATGACTACACAACCAACGACGATCAACCCGTTTGGCAAGGACATCATCAAGGTAGAGACCGAATGGTGCGGCCGTACGCTGAGTCTGGAGATCAACCGGGTCGGTTTCCGTACGAGCGCCAGCGTCCTGGCGCGCTATGGTGACACCGTGGTGCTGGGCACCGCCATGGTCAGCCCTAATAAGAACGCCATGCTGGATTACTTCCCGCTGAGCGTCGATTACGAAGAAAAATTCTACGCCGCCGGTAAGATCAGCGGTTCACGCTTTATCAAGCGTGAAGGTCGCCCATCCGACGAGGCCATTCTGATCGGCCGATTGATCGACCGTCCGATCCGTCCGCTGTGGCCTAAAGGCTACCGGCATGAAGTCCAGGCCGTAGCCAGCGTTCTGAGCATGGATCCGGCTTTCCGGCCGGACATGGTGGCTATGGTCGCCCTGAGTGCCGCCCTGATGCTGACGGGTGCTCCGTTCGAAGGTCCGGTCGCCGGCCTGCGCATCGGCCTCAAAGATGGCAAGTTCCAGGCTTTCCTGGGGCATGACGACCTCAAGGAAGGCGGTCTGGACCTGGTGGTCGCAGGGACTAAGCAGGGCATCATGATGGTGGAAGCCGGAGCCGACGAAGTTCCGGAAGAGCAAGTCATCGACGCCCTAGCGTTCGCCCAGGAGCAGATCCAGCCGGCTATCGACCTGCAGATGCAGCTATGCGACAAGGTCGGCGTCAAAGCCCAGGAGTATGAACTGAGCCTGCCCGACGAATCGATCCAGAAGAAGGTTGATGAGTGGACATTGAACAAGCTGGGTGAAGACCTGCGCGCGCCGTACCCGGAGCGTAACGAGATCGTCAAGAACCTGCGTGACGCCATGCACGAAGCTTTCGCCGAAGAAATCGAAGCCTATGACGACATGCGCCGCGAATATGACGACGCCTTCACGCTGGCGTTGCACAAAGATGTGCGCAAGGGAATCGTCGAAGCCCAGACCCGTCCCGATGGGCGTGCACTCGACGAGATCCGTCCGCTTAGCAGCGAAGTCGGCTTTTTGCCACGGGCCCACGGCTCAAGTTTGTTCACCCGTGGCATGACCCAGGGTATGAACATCGTGACCTTGGCGCCACTGAGTTATGCACAGCTTGTGGATACTATGGAGCGCAACGAAGAGCGCCGTTATATGCATCATTACAACGCCCCAGGCTATACCGTCGGCGAAGTCCGTCGCCTCGGCTCACCGGGCCGCCGCGAAATCGGCCACGGTTACTTGGCCGAGCGTGCTATCAGCGCCGTACTGCCAAGCGAATCGGAATTTCCGTACACTATCCGCAGCGTGACTGAGATCATGAGCCAGAACGGTTCCACCAGCATGGCCGCTACCTGTAGCAGCTGTCTGGCGCTGATGGACGCCGGTGTGCCGCTCAAGGCGCCGGTCAGTGGTATCGCCATGGGTCTGATGATGGGCGACGATGGCACGCCATACATCATGAGCGACATCGCTGATGCCGAAGACTTCGCTGGTGACATGGACTTCAAGACTGCTGGTACCGAGAAGGGTATCACCGCACTACAGATGGACATGAAAGTCCATGGTCTGCCGGTAGATGTTCTCCGTAAAGCGCTGATGCAGGGTAAGGACGGCCGGGCCGAAATCCTACGCCACATGCTCACCACTATGGCCGAGCCGCGGGCCGAGCTGAGCCCGTACGCACCGCGCGTCGAGGCGATCCAGATCAACCCGGACAAGATCCGCGAAGTTATCGGTAAGGGTGGTGAGACGATCAACAAGATCATCGCCGACACCGGTGCCGAAATCGATATCAAGGACGACGGTACCGTCATGATCGCAAGCCCTGACGGTGACTCGATCGAGCGTGCTAAAAAGTGGATCCGCGATCTGACCGCAGAGCCGGAAATCGGGGCTATCTACCAGGATGTTCCGGTAGTATCAGTCTTGGACTTCGGTGCCTTCGTGCAGATAATGCCGGGCAAAGACGGCCTGGTGCATGTTTCCGAGATGGCCGACAAGCGCGTTGAGAAGCCAAGCGATGTCGTCAAGGAAGGCGACCTGGTAACGGTCAAGCTGGTCGACATCGATGAGAAGGGCCGGCTGAAGCTGTCCATGAAAGCCGTCGGCAAGAACTAGGGCCATAAGAGCCTCGAAACATACCAAGGAATGGTGGTCACTATGAAGCGTACGAACCGGGATAAACAGCCTTCAACCGAGCATTTCAAGCTCAAGTGGTATCAGAAACCCCGCTGGGCGGTGTTCCTGATACCGGTCTGCCTGGCTGGTGCGTACATCTTGGCGACGCTGGCCATCGACAGCGGCAGCCTGTTGCAGTACTTTGCCGCCATCGCACTTATCGTGCTGGCCGTCAACCGGTTGGCCCACGTTATCCTGTGGGGGATGGGCAAGGGCCGCATCGGATGAGCGGCGCCGCAGGTTACAGGCGGGTGGCGGATATCGTCATTGCCGTCATGTTCGTCGCGTTGACGGTCGCACTGGCCAAATACGCCATCGACTCCGGTGATCTATGGCGGTGGGTGCCTGTCCTGGTCGTCGGCTTAGTGGCGTATACGCACGTGCGCGCATGGTTGGACCGCCGCAACGGGGGCAGCCACGATGGGAGGAAGGCCTGATGTCGGACACCAAGCAGAAGCAACTGGATGATATCCGTGAGAAAATCCTGCGCGAGCGGGTTACGCCCAAGCTCAAGCAGACGGCTACGCAGCTGGTGTTCGGTGATGGTAACCCGGATGCCGACATCCTTTTCATCGGTGAGGCGCCTGGCAAGAACGAGGATCAACAGGGGATACCATTTGTTGGCGCAGCTGGCAAGTTCCTGAATGAAATGCTTGGAATGGTGGAACTTAAGCGAGAAGACGTGTATATTACCAATATCGTCAAATATCGCCCGCCTGACAACCGTGACCCCTTACCCGACGAAAAAGCCGCTTTTCTGCCGTATTTGCAAGCCCAGCTAGAAGTGATTCAACCGAAGGTCGTCGTGACCCTTGGACGTCATAGTATGAATTGCTTCTTGCCGGATCTGCAAATAAGCAAAATCCATGGTCAACCTAAGCGAATCCGCATCAATATGCGTCAGCAGTCTGAGCGGATGCAGCAAGGGGAGACCGGCGTATCGCCCGAATCATCGCACGGCATGACGATCGTCATAATGCCGCTATTCCATCCGGCCGCAGCTTTGTATAACGGCAGTATGCGGCAGACGCTGATAGATGACTTTGCTAAGATCCCCCGTGTCGTAAAGCAGATCGACGAATCCGGACAAAGTGACAGCCAGTTGCACGACTAGCAGCACGACGACACCGTTATAACCAAAGTGGATGAAAGCACTTCTACATACGAATAACTAGAACCGGATGCCGAGACATCCACCAGTACAGAAAGGAGTCTATTATGGACCCAGAAACTACCAATAACAGCGATAACAAACCGGCGCGCAGCCGCGGCGGGCGCAAGCCGTCCGACCAGAAGGCCCAGAAGGCCCCGGCCGCCAAGACCGAAGGCCAGACCCAGCAGTCCGGATCCGGCCGTGGCCGTGGGCGCGGCGGCCGTCAGGGCCAAGGGCAGGGTGGCGGCCAGCAGTCCAAGCCGGCCGGTGGCCGCTCCAAAGCTGCTAACGGCGGCCGTACCATTAGCCGCGGCCAGGCTATACGTGCCCAGAAGCAGAGCCTGATGGACGCCCAGCGCGTGGTGGCCCAATATGCTACCGCTTCGTCCCGCCCCGTATCGACCACCAACGGCCGCAAGGCCAACCAGATTGACGACACGCCACGCCTGCGCATCATCGGCCTAGGCGGCATGGATGGTGGTGGCTCCAAGAACACCATCCTGGTGGAATACCAGAACGACGCCGTCATCATGGACTGTGGTAACGACCTGGGTGTCGACCTGCCCGGTATCAACTACGGCATCGCCGACATGGCCTACCTGGAGCAGATCAAGCACAAGCTGCGGGCATACGTCATTACGCATGGCCACCTGGACCACATCGGTGGTCTGCCGCACATCGTGCCAAAATACCCGGCACCGATCTACGGCTCCAAGTTCACCATCGGCCGTGTGGAAGAGATCTTTGAGAACTTCGGCCTGCCGATGCCTGATGGCTTTGAGCTTAAGACTGTGACCATGAACGAAGACACTCACGAGCGGCTGAAAGTCGGTCCATTTTTCGTGGAGCTGGTGCGCATCACGCACTCCATTCCCGGTTCGACCTGTATCGTGCTTGATACGCCGGTCGGCCGTATCATCAACACCGGCGACTTCCGCTTTGACCCGAACCCGCTCGACCACGAGCGCAGTGACTACGATCGCCTGAAGGCTCTGGGTGACGAAGGGGTGCTGGCGCTGCTGAGCGAATGTACGACTCCTGAGCGTATGGGCCGCACGCCATCGGAAAGCACCATCGAACAGAGTTTCGTGGATATCATCGAGCAGGCACCGGGCCGTATCTTCATCGGCTTGTTCAGTACCAACATGAACCGTGTGCAGATGATCGTGAATGCAGCGGTACACCATGGACGAAAAGTCGCCATGGACGGCCGCAGCATGGTTTCCACGCTGGAGATGGCCGTACGTCACGGCTTCATGAAGATTCCGAAGGGCACATTCGTGCCGATCGCCAACGTGCCGAACATGAAGGACCAGGATGTCGTCGTGGTCTGTACCGGTAGCCAGGGTGAGCCGAGTTCGGCGCTGCAGCGCATGTCCAGTGGTGACCACAAGCACATCAAGCTCAAGGGTCAGGATACCGTGGTGTTGTCATCGACACCGATTCCTGAGTCCGGCAACGACTCGAAGATCGGCGCCATGGTCGACGGCCTTATCCGTAAGGGTGTGCATGTCTTTGAACACCGCCATCACGAACTGGACGGCGTCGGCCCGCTGCACGTATCCGGACATGCCAGCCGCGACGAGTATGCTGAAATGATCCAATACACAAAGCCCAAGTTCTTCATACCGATTTACGGTGCCTACCGCTCCAAGCAACGGCATATCGAAATCGCCATCGAACAGGGTATCGCCCGCGACCACTGTGTCAACGCCGAGAACGGCCAGGTCATCTCGCTGACTCCTGACGATATGGAAATCACCGGCGAAGTGCCGCACGGCACCATTCTGGTCGACCAGACCGGCGCGACGGTCAACAGCGTGGTCGTCAAGGACCGTGTCATCCTGGCCGAAGAGGGCTTGGTCGCTATCGTCCTGACCGTCGACAAGAAGAACGGCAACCTGCTGACCAGCCCGGATATCATCAGCCGTGGCTTCATCTACATGCGTGAGCAGGAAGAGATCATGACCGGCTTGCGTGCCGAGCTGCGCCGCGCCGTCCAGCAGCGCTTCAAGCGCGTTGATCTGGACCGCTTCAAAGCTGAGCTGAAAGACCATATCACGCATTACCTGTTCGAACAGACTCAGCGTAGCCCGATCGTCATCCCGGTCGTCAACGTCATCAGCGGTGGCGGCAATGGCAAGGCTCCCGAGGTCAAGACGGCTACCAATGGTCGCACCAAGACCAGTGAGCAGATCGCCGCCGAGCAGGAGAAGCGTTTCCAGGAGATGCGCGCCCGTCTGTTGACGCAGGATGCCCGCACCGACTAACCATAACGTATGGCTGCATCCGGAATACCCGGATGCAGCCATCTTTCGTAATGGACGAACCGATATGAACCACGAGCAACTCGAACAGAACATGGCCAAGTATGTAGTAGCACCTTTGGCTGCGGCTGGTTTGTTGTTATCATCATCATGCTCATTTGGCGAAGAAGCGCCTGCGCCACCGGCCGCCAGCTCGGAGGCCTACCCCGGTGCCGATGCGGAACATGGCGCAGGTTCAGGTGAAGGTCTGGCTGACCCTGACGCCAAGCGTCGGGCTTTCCAGGTCATTTCAAGTTTTGAAAATTCGACGACGGAAATCCAGTACGGATATGCCGAAGACATCGGTGATGGTCGTGGTATAACCGCGGGCAGGGCCGGCTTTACCTCGGGCACCGGCGATCTGCTCATGGTAGTGCGTGAGTATGCCGCATCGCGGCCCGACGACCGTCTGGCCGGCTATCTGCCGGCGCTGGAAGCGATTGACAAGGGTCGTGTCGACTATGGCAGCAATCCGTCCACCGAAGGTCTTGACGGCTTTGAGGCCGCCTGGAGTGAAGCTTCCGCACGGCCGGACCAGTTGTTGAACCGTGCACAGGATACGGTAGTTGACCAGGAATATTTCAACCCTGCGCAGCAGCAGGCGGCGGAAGCTGGCGTGAGGTCGGCGCTCGGACAGCTGATAATCTTGGATACGGGCATCCAGCATGGTATCGGCGATGACCGCGACGGCTTGCCATCGATACTCCAGGAGACCGAGGACCGGTACGGTGTGCTAAGTGCTGATGTGCAGGAACAGCGTTGGCTGGAAGGTTTTCTGACGGTCCGTCAGGAGCATCTGGAACACGCCGAGGATCCGGACACCCGTGAGGCTTGGCAGGAGTCGACCAGCCGGGTGGATGCGCTGCGTTCAATACTTGAAGAGGGCAATATGGACCTGAAACCGCCCCTTAGTTGGACGGTGTACGGCGATTCGTTCACGGTCGGTGAATAGGCGCGACAGGCTGCAAGCCGTCGGTCAGTCCGACCAGTACGTCTTATTATTGATGGCCGGATAGAGCTTCCATGGGCCGTCCGGTACGTTCTGTGGGTCGACGAACTGCCAGGAGACATCGCGCTTGTCGTCTTTGAAACCGAGCGTGAAAGCGGTGGCAGGGGACAGGTCGATGCCCGCCTTGTATCCGAACGTGTTCTTGGGCTTCTGCTTGCCATCGCCAAAGACGTAATCGTAGTCATCCTCGACGTTCGGGCCGACGTCCAGCCACTGGGCATAGACGGTCTTGCCCTGTGAGGTTATGCGGACCCAGCGTCCTTTGAATAGCGAGCGGTCGTCGCCGACGGATTGTTCGTGCCATGGTGACTTTTCACGGGCGCCCTTTATGATGCCGTTGTCGCCGTACTCGGCGGCGGGCAACGCGAAGTAGTACGGGTTTTCGAGCGGCCGGAACGAGGTGACGATGCCATTGGCGTTACGCGGCACATCGGATGGATTACCATCCCGGCTGCTTGGTCCGTCGGCGCCGCCGAACTGCGCTTTGGCGTTGGTCTCCCAGGCCGTCGGTACGTTTGATATGTTGTCGTTGCTGCTATCGGCCGGCTCACCGATCCAGAAGATGGTAGCGGTAATGTCATGGTGGACGGGGTATCCTCCGACGGCATCTGGCCGATTTACTTCACGGAAAAGCAAGTAAATGAAGATGAGGGCGATGATGGCGGCCAATGTGGCAATTCCGCGTGGTAGGGTAAGTGTCCCGCTTATACGGTTGATTTGCTTATTTATCACAAAAGTATTATAGCATAGTAACAAGGTTTATTCTATTATCATTGATTTTATCAATATAATGTGATATTGTAGGTTTATCAAATTGAAGAAATAAAAAATGAATCACGAATACAGTCCGATTCCCGAAGAAGAACCGACCACCCTAGACCATGATGAAACTCGCCAGTACATCGGTCGCGTGTCGTTGGGTGGCGAAGTAGAGGCTGCAACATCGGAGCACGAGCAAGTCGGAACCGAGTATGACTTGGCGGGCTTCCTTGAAGCCCGGAGTATCAAAGTAGGTGATAGTGTGACCGGTTTAACCGGCAGGGAACTGAGGCAGGTCGAAAAGCGCATATGTAGCTTGTTGCAGCCTGGGTATAAACCTGACAGACTGATGCACGGTCAAAAATTCTATGGCGAGCATCTTGATGATGAGTTGCGCCCGAAAGGCTTCAACGGTAAACTCATGAACGCCACGGTTACTTTTCAAGAACTGGGAACGACCTTCAGGACGCCCCAAAGGTCATATAATGAAGGATACGAGGTGGCAGTGTCGGCTTTGGCCAAACCTTCCGGCAAGGAGCCTATGGAAGTCAGCCGTACGATTTCATATACGCGTACATCGGTTACTATTAAGAGCGGAAACCATGGTGATCCACTCGGTGGGATTTTGCGCCGTGTCCACTCTGATCTGACAGCAAAGAAAATAGATAAGGCCGCGCAGCAACAAAAAGCCGACTCAGCACGAAATGCCATTGAAATAGAACAGCGCAATCTGCAGAGTCCAATGAGCGCGGGGCTCCCGACTATCCGCAAGAAATATTAGGGCGCTATTTGGCTATGGTTGCCATGGATGATGGGTATGGCGATGAGGTCTTACTCGCCAGTCAGCCATAAGCATGGTGAAATAATAGCCATAACCTGTTAGAATACCAATAATCATGGCAGCAAAAGCAAAAAAGAAGGCGGCCAAGAAAGCCGCCCCCGCACCCAAGCAACGTTCCCCGTTCTGGTCGTATGTCGGAGCCATCATGCTCTGTATCGTCGGCCTGTTCGTATTACTCGGAGGATTCAATACTGGCGGCAGTCTGCCTATCTCGTTGTTCAACGCGGCTTGGACGGTGTTCGGCGTGGCCGGCTATCTGGTACCGTTCGCATTCATATATTGGGGCGTATACAAATTCACCAGTGAAGACCGGCGTATACCGCTTGGCAAGATGACCGGTGTGGTCATGATCATCCTGTTCAGCGCCTCGTTCATGTTCACGACTACTGCCAGCAAGATGACTGAGACCTCGAACTTTGCCAGTGACAAGGGTGGTGCCGCCGGCAGCCTGTTCGGCAGCATGATGCTCAACGCGCTTGATAAGGTGCCAGCGTCACTGGTGTTCTTCGTCCTGACGGTGATCGCGGTGTTCTTTACCTTTGCCATTTCGCCGAGGGTCTTGTTACGGATCGGTGAACTGTTCAGTATGCCGGAGAAGGATAAGGATACGGATCTTGGCACGCTCAAATCCCGTGCCGCCGAGCGGCAGGCTGCTGCAGGACGAGCCGGCTTCAAGTTGAATGCCGGCGTACCCGTTGAAGAGCACAAAGATGAGCCGGCTCCGGC
Organism: Candidatus Saccharimonadia bacterium; assembly: GCA_023268595.1. Lineage (GTDB taxonomy): Bacteria > Patescibacteriota > Saccharimonadia > Saccharimonadales > UBA4665 > JALQUD01. The sequence continues at coordinate 3,810 of JALQUD010000019.1, read as the reverse complement.
CGAAGAGAAGAAGCGCGAGTCACGCGGCTTCGGTCTCAAGAACTCCATGAGGGGACAGAGCTACGAGGAAGCTCCGCAGCTGCCGAACCTGCCGGCCGCTCCGGCTACCGCCCTGACGGCTGCCAGCGATCCGAACTGGCAGTTCCCGCCGGTTAATCTGTTGAGCCAAAAACAGGATAAAGCCGATGCCGGCGACGTCAATGGCAACGCCCAGGCGATCAAAGACACTTTCGCTAACTTCAATATCGAGGTCGAGATGGAAGGGGCGAACGTCGGCCCGACCGTCACGCAGTACACGTTACGTCCTCCTACGGGCGTCAAGCTGACCAAGATCACCGCGCTCGAGAACAACCTGGCGCTTGACCTGGCGGCGACATCTATCCGTATCGAAGCACCGATTCCGGGCAAGCGGGCGGTTGGTATCGAAGTGCCGAACCGCAAAGCGGCTACGGTGCGTTTGAGCTCTATCTTACAGTCCAAAGAGTGGAATGACCTTAAGAGCCCGCTCGGTTTTGCACTGGGCCGTGATATCGCCGGCCAGCCGATCGTGGCCGACCTGGCTAAGATGCCGCACTTGCTGGTAGCCGGTCAGACCGGTTCGGGTAAGTCGGTCATGATCAACGACATCCTGACCAGCATGCTGTACCGCAGCGGTCCGTCTGACCTTAAGCTGATTCTGGTTGACCCCAAGCAGGTCGAGCTGACACCGTATAATAATCTGCCGCATCTGCTGACGCCGGTAATTACCGAGCCGGAGAAGTGCATCAGCGCCCTTAAGTGGGCGGTGGCAGAGATGGAGCGCCGCCTTAAGACCATGGCTGAAGTCGGCAAGCGCAACATCGGTGAGTACAACAACCTCAAGAAAGAAGAGGGCATGCCCTATGTGGTGATCGTCATCGACGAGTTGGCCGACCTGATGATGATGGCAGCCCGTGACGTCGAGGCGTTGATCGTGCGCATAGCCCAGAAGGCCCGCGCCGCCGGTATACACCTGATCCTTGCCACACAGCGGCCGAGTGTCGACGTCATTACCGGCCTTATCAAGGCTAACGTGCCGGCCCGCATCGCCTTCACGGTAGCCAGCCAGGTGGACTCGCGGACCATCATCGACCAGATGGGTGCCGAAAAGTTGCTTGGACGTGGTGACATGTTGCTCTACACGTCCGACATGGCTAAGCCGAAGCGTGTCCAGGCAGCCTTCATCGACGACGAGGAGACCGCCAAGGTTACCGAGTTCATCCAGACACAACGGGCGCCTGAATATAACGATGAGATCATCAGCCAGCCGGTCCAGATCGGCGGCAAGGGAAGTACGGTGGCTGATTCCGGCGATGGCGGCAGTGCCGACGAGGATATGCTGCGCGATGCTGTCCGTGTCGTCATCGAAGGACGCAAGGCGAGCACCAGTCTGCTGCAGCGTCGACTGCGTATCGGCTATGGCCGGGCTGCCCGCCTGATAGAAGAGATGGAAGAGCAGGGCATCATCGGTGCGGCCGATGGCAACCGTCCACGCGAGGTGCTGGTCCGGAGTGTCGATGAAGTCTTTGGTGGCGGTGCCGCAGCAGACGGCAGTGACGATCCGCAGCCGCCGCAAAGACCTACACTCATCCAGTAAACGTATGCTATGAATCCGCAAACAGGACATGACCAATCACCATCGGGACAGCCCGGACAGCCCAGAATACCCGGACCCGCAGGGTCGTCACCGGCGCCGGGTGTGCCGGCGCGCAGGCCGGCTACGGCCGCGCATGATCCGCGGCTGGGTTTCCGCCGTCAGTTCATATCCGACCAGTCGTTCATGCCGGGAGGTGGCGGCGGTCAGGCTCAGGAAGCTCCCCGTACGCCTGCCGAGATGATGGGCGGGTCGCTTTACGATGACCCGTATTTCCAACCACAGAACCGCTATAAGGTAAAAAATCACAGGCGCGGAATCATCATATTTGTCGTATTATTAGTGGTAGTATCAATCGGCCTCGCTATCGGTTTTCAGGCAATCAAACGCCATAATCCGAACGGCTTCTTCGTAGGATCGATCCAGACATAAGCATGCAATACGAATACCGGGTAACTGACGTACGCCTGATCACCGCCACCACCTTGGCGTTGACGCTCTATGCTAAGAACCGGCGCCGCATCATGCCGTACAAGCCCGGCCAGTACGTGGCGCTGAGCTTCAACCACAACGGTCCGACTCCGACGCGCTGTTTCTCGGTGACCAGCTCACCGCTTGATCTGGGCTGGTTGCAACTCGGATTGAAAGTGAAAGGTGACTTTACGACCACTGCTGCCAAGCACCTGAAGATCGGTGACACGGTCAAGGTCGAAGGCCCGTTCGGCGGGTTCGTCATGAATCCGCTGCGCGACCGGGCCAATGTCTTTCTAGCTGGCGGTATCGGTATCACGCCGTTCATGAGTATGATTCGGGCTTCCACGGAGGCCCGTGTGCCGACCGATATGGTGCTGGTGTATAGCAACCGTGATCAAGTCGACGTGCCATTCGCTGATGAGCTGATGAACCTGGCCCGTACCAACCCGTTCGTGCATATAGTCTTCGCCATCAGTGATGGTCCGGTCGACCGGTTTTATGGTTTTCCGGTCATCCAGGGGCGTCTGACTCCAGAGGTCCTTGATTCCATTCTGGGGAATTATTACCGTGGTCGTACGTTCTTCCTGTGTGGTCCGCCGCCGTTCATGGAATCGCTCACCCAGGGGCTGACCAAGCGGCAGGTGCCAAAGCGCCGTATAGTCACTGAGGTGTTCTCTCAGAACGTTCCGCAGACCGGTGTGCTACTCGGACGGCCGAGCCAGGTCTACTTATTATCAGCGCTTAGTTTGCTGATCGGATCGGCAGTGGTGTTCAACCAGGACATCAAAGCCCTGGAAGCTAAGAACCAGGCCGCTGACGCGGGCAGTGGCACCTCTTCTGCTGGCACGTCTACCTCGCAAGGTGGCAACGGTCGTCAGAGCGATCTTAACCAACAGATAACCAATCTTCAGAACGGTGGCACCACCACCGGTGGCACTTCTGCCGGTGGTGGTGCGACTGTTTCCGGAGGTACTAATGCCGGTGAAGTACAACAACCGTCGGACAATGGCGGCTCCACCAGTAGCCCGTCACCAAGCCCGGCGGCTACGCCGACGGCAAAACCATCGCCAAGCCCGACTCCGAGCCCGGTAGCGCCTCCGCCACCACCCCCTCCGCCACCACCGCCATCGGCGCCGCCGGTCAAGCCGACGTTTTATCTGCGCAGCAATGCCACGACGATTACCCGTGGCGGTACGGCCACGCTTTCGTGGGCGATTACCAACAGCGCCACCGCGCCGGTCAGCTGTAGTGCGTCCGGCGGTTGGAGCGGGGCGAAAGGGACTTCCGGCACATACAGCGTCGCGCCCGCCACGACTACCACGTACTCATTGACATGCTCAAACCCGGCCGGAAGCGGTGGGACGCAATCGGTCACCATCAATGTTACCCAACCGGCACCCCCGCCTCCGCCACCACCTCCGCCCCCGCCACCGACGCCACCGCCAACTCCTCCGCCGACGCCCCCACCCACTCCTCCGCCATCCAGCGGGGGTACATGATGCGCACGACGTACCAGGAACGTCGTGCGCTTGGTTGCAGGGTGCAGTTGGCACTCGTCATGGATGAAGACGATCAGGCCGGTGTCGAAGATCTGATGCGTACGTTATGGCTGGAGATACTGTATTTCGAGAAGCGCTGTAGCCGCTTTCTGCCGGATAGCGAGCTGTCCCAGTTCAACCGCCAGGCAGGCACCAAGCAGCCGGTGTCGGCCGAGCTGGCTGACA
>JALQUD010000018.1:8363-13456 GCA_023268595.1 Candidatus Saccharimonadia bacterium | reverse complement strand
TGTCATTGATAATCTCATGGACGGTATCACCGTTCAGACCCACCATGCTATTGCTGATCGTCGGCCTTCTGGATGGGTCGCCCCAGTCGTAGGTGCCACCATGTCCGCGTACGACGAAGCTCTCCAGTCGTGTGTCAGCGACGTACGATGTGACATTGCTTCCGGTCACGGCTTGCTGGATACGGTAGTCTGCTAGCCCGGAGGTAATGTCGATATTCGACAGGTCGACAGCTTCGGGTACGATGATACGCGGACACCAACCAAGACTGGCGGCATACTCGACATATGCTTCGTCGAGCTCGGCCGGCAGCACCAGTGTGCCGTCGGCCGTGCGCCAGATGTCACGTCCGATCAGCTCCGCTATCTTCGTAGCACTATTGCCGGTCGCAGGTCCATCATCTACCAGCACCCGTTCGGTATTGGAGATATATACTTCCTGCGAACCGTCAGCGGGCGCATAGTTAAAGGAATTATCGGACATTGATTCAGTCATTGGCGATCCGGTCATTGGCGTCCCCTGCTTACGTTGATGCGATAGTACTATGTCGTCGGCCTGTCCACAAGATTGTAATTGGAAAAATGTACGGCACCCGGCCATAGGTCAGCTATTCAGTAGCTGAACGTTTCCAACGTGAGCATGCCATCTTCGCCCTCGACGATACGCTGCCCGAAACCCTGGCTTGCCAGTCCGTTGATGACCATCGCCTGGTCCAGGTAGAAGGAAGGCATGTCGTCGTAATAGGTTTCAGTGGGTGCGGCTTCGTAAGCCATAGTGGTGTTCTCCGTAAAATAATAAAGGCTCCGATGGTCGGAGCCTTTATGTGAGGGGTCGTCGGACTGTGCTTGCCGGGTTTATGCCCGGGTTTCGGCTCCAACCAAACTGGAGCACAGTCCTGCCTGAAGGAGGACGACATGCTTCATAATCTGGCGGAAGGCCTGGACGTTCATATTACTTTTACGATACGTCGCCGGCTGGCCGATTGTCAAGTTGATCAAGGTGGTCAAGCTTTTCAAGCTGCTGGAGCTTGTACTGCGTGTAGCGCTCGGCGGCCAGCCGGGTCAGCTCAGGGTCTTCGTCCTTGTTGACGAAGCGCATGGCTTCGGCCAGGATCGGGTGGACTTCGCTGACTTTCTCGTGCATCTGGCTGACCAGCTTGCGGTACCCCGGGTGGCCTTGCGGGCTGGTCCGCAGCTCGTGCAGGTGGAAGGCTTCCCGGGCATTGTAGGTCACCTTCCAGCGCATCTTATGACCTAACAAGGTGGCGTACTGGGCCTCAAGCGCATAGCCGTTACCTTGCAGCAGGCTGTATAGTGCCAGCGATTCGTCAAAGCAGGCTTCAAACATGTCGGTCAGCCCGGCATCTTCCACCAGTTGGGGCACTTCGTAGCCAAGGCGGGGCGTCAGTTCCTGCCATTCCAGGTCGTCGACCATGCGGTGACGCTGCAGGTCGCGAAAGATGCCATAGTCACAGACCAGGTCCCAGCTATAGTGGATCTTCTCGAGCGCCCTGCCCGGCCGGTGGCGGCGGTTCAGGCGTTCGCCGATGTAGGCTGACAGTACGTCGGCCTTCTTGCCGTATGGCCATTGGGCGGTCTCGTCGCGAAGGTCGCGCAGTGGCAGGTCGCTGTGTTCGTAGAGGATGTCGGCAACGACGTCGAGCTCATTACGCGGCCATACGTCAGTCATGGTGACGGCGGCCACGCTACCGTCGCTGTGGTAGCTTGGCAGCAGGTCGTTCGCCAGCTGTCTGACGTTCTGCCGTGTGCCGGACAGGTAGGCGATGGTCGCGCCGCCGCGTTCCGGTTTGTCGGCCCGCTCCAGAAACGCAGGCACTACCTTGCGGGCTTCACGTAGCAGCCGCTGGCCTGTCGTGCGGGCTTCGGGCAGGTCGTCGGCCAGCAGACGCATGATCAAGCTTTCCAGCGCCTGGCCGGAGGCATACAAGCCGACCGTGGACTTGGTGGCTACCGGCAGGACGGCCCGTATGGCATCGCAGGCCTGGGCACGGGTGGCGCCCTTCCAGGCTACGTCGCGGTCCTGCTGCGCTACGATGGAACGGTCGCGCACGAAGTCGGTCAGAGTCCGTACCATGTCGGAATACTTGTCGAATATGCTGTCCATGGCCTGACGGTAAGCCTTGGCCATCGCCGGATCCAGCCCCTCGGGTGTCAGGTACTTATACGTACCATCCTCGTCTTTCTGATCATAGTAGATGTAGCGCGTTGACTGTTCCAGATACGCCGCCAGACGTCCCCATTCCAGTTTCTTGGTCAGCAGCTGGCTGGCATCTTCTACTACCATCGGAATGCCGACCAATTGCTGGACCGAATCGTCGCCGTAGGCAGTGATCACCCGCTGGAGTAACTGGGCGTCCTTGTCCATGGCGTGGGCGAACTCATCCATCATGGTCAAACGCATATCATCACCGCGCCGGCTCAGTCGGGCCATCGCGGCGGCAATCGTCACCGGACTGAATTTCTCGGTGAAGCCATAAACCGGACCGTCGGTATCGGTGACCGCTTGGCGCAGGAACTCCTTGCCTGCGTCCGTCAGCCTCGCCGTGCCGGTATCATTGCTGACGTATGGGTTGCCCTCACCGGCCACAGGCTGGTTCGTCTTGGTGGCCTCGGTGGGTGTATCCGGTGCCGGCCCGCTGGCCGTTGGGACTGCGGTGGTTGAAGCGGATGCGCTGCGACCAGTCAGCGTGTCCGGGTGTGGAGCCTGCCCCGCGGCGTGAGCCGGCTGCGGCAGCATCGGTGAAAGTTTCTCGTAGATATGCTTGGCAATCGAATCGATATCCATCAGCTTGCCGTCCCTGATGCAGTCGATGCGCTGGAAGTCCTTCGGAAACAAGGTGCACATGTCATCAAAGACTTCCACGGCGCGCTTAAGGTGATCCAGGTCTGCCTCATGCAGGTCCCGCTGCTTGTCGGTGTAGTCGCGGGCAGCCTTCTTGTCGACCAATCGCTGGGATACCTCGGCCGGTACGCGTAGTACCAGGTTCATGTCGGGCCGTGGTACGCCTAACATCTCGAACTCCAGGTTGTCGAGCCAGATGAAATAGCCACGGCGCTCTTCGGAGTTATCGAACTTGGCTCCCTGATGGGCCATGTTGCTGCCGGTAAAACGGTTGGCAAGCACTACCTTGCCGTCCGCCAGAGCCTGTCTGATGGCCGCGGCGGCGTCGTAGCGGTCCAAGGCATAGAAGAGCGACCCGGTGTAGGGACCGACTTGTTCGGCGGTGCCGTAATCGCCGTTGAGGTAGCGTTTGACGAAATGACTGGAATCGAGCGAGTACTGGGGGAAATCGACCAGGGCGACCTCATGCCCTTCTTTGGATAGCCGATCGGCGAGCCGTTTGAACTGGGTAGCCTTACCGGAGCCATCCGTCCCTTCGATAACTATGAACGTGCCCTTGCGGCCGTTCTGTCGTGCATTCATCATAGTGCTTTTAAACCTTCTATCTTCTTTGGCATTGAGCGGGTATCCTTGTAGGCTTTCGGCAGCATCTGGTCCGGCGTCCAGGTGCGTACCAGCTCATCGAGGTCGGTACCATGTTGGTACTTGCCGCTGAATCCTTGGTCCCGGCCTTCGCCATAGTTGCCCTCGACCTCGCCGGTCGCGTGGAAAATAGCCTGGGCGATGCGCTCACCGACCGGTAGTAGGACGGTCTCGTGCTGGTTGAGGTTGAAGATCTCCAGCGTCAGGCGGTTGATGTATCCGGGGTCGACCCAGCCGGCGTCAAAGCAGACGGCGATGCCGTTACGTCCCCAGCTGGAACGCGACTTCAGCTCGTATGCCCCCGGCGGTTTGATACCGAAGAACTCGTGGGTGTGGGCCAGGATGCGTTCGCCAGGCCGCAGCGGGATGACCGGGTGGTCAAGCGGTATGCCCTGTGCCGGGTTGTGGCCGTTCGCCCAGCACCATTCGCCATGGGGTACGGCCTGCTGTACTTCTCCAAAATAACGATCTACGTCCGCCTTGTTGAACGGATTGTAGAGCATGTGATAGCCGCCCCGTTCGGTACGGTAATAATAATGGCCGAGCGTGACATCCAGGCTGGCATGCGCCACATGTTTCGGTTCGTATGGTAAACAGACGATGTGGCCATCGTCGATGGCCGAACGTATCTGCTGGTTGCTGTAGACTCCCATTGTTACTCCCTCCAGGTCTGGGCTTATTGTAGGGCTAGGACAAGATATACTGCAAGTAAATTGCCGAAACCACAACTCGCTGCGCTTATGGTAATAACCGGCTGGCGGCCAGCGTGCTGTATACTTACGCTTAAGCTATGAAGATCAAGATTCGTCCATCATACGGAGTGGTCGCCGTCATAGGCCTGTTCGCGATCATCGGCGTGGCGCTGATCATGACCGGCCGTGCGGCCACGATGATGGCACATCAGGAGGCTGAGGTCGGCAGCTTGTCCGGGGCGGCGTCGGTGACCCGTGACGCGGACGCTTCCGCCGGTGCCGCGGTCGCCTTCGGGGTGCAGCCCGGTGGTAAGCCTACGTTCGGTTTCCGTATGTTCGGCGGCGCCGATGACCCGGCGCGCATCGGCACGGCCAACATGAAGCGCTACGATGTCTATCTGCTCAGTCCATACATGGTGCAGATCGCCAAGGTTGTCAAACAGCAGAACCCTTCAGCCAAGACGTTCATGTACAAGGACCCGACCTCGACACGGACAACCGGAGCCTGCGTGCCGGACGCGGCCGGACTGGACTGGGGCGTCGATTACTGTGACGCCGACAAGAGCCATGCCAGTTGGTTCATGACCAAGGGCGGCCAACGCTTCCAGTATGCTGGCTATTCCGGACACTGGCACCTGGATGTCGGAGCTTCCGGCTACAAGGAGGCATACGCTGCCAACGTGCTTGCCGACCTTAAGCGCAACCAGGCGTGGGACGGTGTGTTCATGGACAATATCATGGCCGATATCCGGGCATACGTGCCAGGCGGCGTCTTTCCTGACCAGTATAAGGACCAGGCATCGGCCCAGAACGCCTACGCGTCGTTTACCGATTATGTCGGCAAGACTTTGTCTGCCGCCGGTTTCGGGTCGATGGGTAACAATAATGGTGCACGGTTG
>JALQUD010000018.1:1711-8353 GCA_023268595.1 Candidatus Saccharimonadia bacterium | reverse complement strand
CCCGGTCTGTGGAATAAGTATACGGCCGGAACCACCGGCGGCTATGATGAGTTCTGGACTACCTTCGGCGATGCCAACCTGCCCCTGTACGACGGAGTCGGCTGGGAGGCGCAGATGGCCGAGGTCGACAGCATGATAAGCCGTGGCAAACTTGGCGTCTTCACTGCCCAGACCAAAGATGGTAGCTGTAAGACCTGCCAATCATACGGCTATGCCAGTTATTTGTTAGCGAACGATGGCACCCAGACGTACGTCGAGGGCAATGTCGACACTCAGACCGGGGGCTGGATCAATAATGCTGCCATGTATTCCTGGGATCTGGGAACACCGCAAGCTGCTCGCAGCCAGCCGCAGACCAACTTATTCCAACGCCAGTACTCCAAAGGTTTGGTATTCGTGAACGCGGACAAGTCCGCTTCACGGAATGTCCAGTTGGCTAAACCGTACCTTGATATGTCGGGCAAGAGCGTCACGTCCATTACGGTGGGTCCGTTGAGCGGCGTCATCCTGCGCCAGCCATAAAGGTGCCTTGCCGCTTCGGCGTGATGACGTTTGTCGCAGACGCGCCACAACTAAAAAGGCCTCCGTGCGGAGGCCTTTCGTGTGGTGAACGCCTAAATACTACAGTTCGCTGATGGCGACGTTGATGGATGGGCCCATCGTGGTGCTCAGGTGGATAGCCTTGACGTACGTGCCCTTGACGCTGGCAGGCTTGTTGCCGCGGATGCTGGCAAAGACGGCCTGCAGGTTCTGGTCGAGCTTGGCGCTGCCAAAGGAAACCTTACCGACGGCCAGGTGGACGATACCGGTGCTGTCGACGCGGTATTCGACACGGCCGGCCTTGGCTTCGCGGACAGCCTTGGCGACGTCGGTGGTGACGGTACCGCTCTTAGGGTTAGGCATCAGGCCGCGTGGACCCAGGGCGCGGGCAAACTTACCAAGCTTTGGCATCTGGGCCGGGGTGGCAATCAGGATGTCAAAGTTCATCTCGCCCTTTTCCAGGGCCTTGGTCAGCTCTTCGACGCCTTGGATATCGGCGCCTTCGACCTTCTCGTCGTCAAAGACGGCGACCTTGATGTCGCGGCCGGTACCGGCAGGCAGGACCAGGTTGTCGCGGATGTTCTGGTCGGCGTGGCGTGGGTCGACGCTCAGGTTGACGTGGACTTCGACGCTGGCATCGAACTTGACCGGGCTGGTCTTCTGGGCCAGTTCGATAGCTTCCTTGAGGGTGTAGGCCTTGTCGGCTTCGACCAGCTTAGCTGCGTCGCGGAACTTCTTACCCTGGCGCTCCAGGCGGGTGCGGGTCGGGTTAGCCTTCTGCTTTGGCTTCTCGGCCTCTTCGGCGTCCTCGATCTTGCGCTCTTCCTTGGCCTGCAGTTCCTCGGCTTCTTTCAAAGCTTTGGCGCTGCGCTTGCCAGCCTTGGCGACATGGTTCGAGTCGCTGGTAGCGTCAAGCTTTTCAGTTTCTGCCTCGACGGCTTCTACTTCGAGTTGGGCAGCTTCAGCTGCTTCGATGGCACTCGTGTCATCTTGTTTTGCCATGATGGCTCCTTTCGTGGTGCTGACGGCCCATCGCGGGCCTCCCACAAATTATTGATTGGTTCAACTATTATATCATGCTTGTCCAGAGGCGGCAATTGACCTGGCCGTTACAGCCAGGTAGTGTCATCGGGCAGTCCTCTGACGCGTCTCATCATTGACTCGATGGCCAGCTGACCGATTGGCCGGCAATCAATAAGAGCCTCGGTTGGCGTATCCTGAAGCGCTTCCTCTGCTTTGCGCAGCTGTGCAAGGGTACGTGCGGAAAGCCCGTGGCTTTCAAGGCCGTCCAAGCATACTCCGGCTGCGCGTAGTTCGTCGTCGGTGTAAATCATCAGCTCGTCTCCGACAGATCCTAGGCTGTCGGGCAACGGTTCGGTATCGGTGAGCGGCACTGAGGATGCACGCTCGAAAGGTTGGATGCTCATAATGGTATTGCTTATCAGAGATAAAAAGGGAGGCGCTTCGGCCTCCCTTTTACTCGTAGTTACCTGAATAGGTTAGCCTTGTTCTACTTCGACACCCATGCTGCGTGCAGTGCCTGCGACCATCTTCTTGATGGCTTCGACGTCGTCGGCGTTCATGTCCTTGGCCTTGGACTCGGCGATTTCCTGCAGGTCGCTTTGGCTCAGCTTCTTGGCGATCTTCTCGCTGTTCGGCTTGCCGCTGCCCTTCTGGATACCGAGCTTGGCACGGATAAGGTCGTCGGTCGGTGCGCCGACCACGCGGAAAGCCATGGTGCGGTCATCGAAGACGGTAATGTGCGCCGTGACGGTCTGGCCCATCATGTCGCGGGTAGCGTCGTTGAAAGGATTGATGAAGTCCATCATGTTCACGCCGTACTGGCCCAGTGTGCTACCGACTGGCGGCGCTGCGCTGGCCTGACCGGCCTTGATCTTCATCTTCAGGTTTGCTTTAACGGCTTTCGCCATAGTGATAACTCCTATGATACCTCTGTGTCCTGCAAGTTCCGGAGTATCTGTCCGGGGTGAAGCTACAGGACGTGCGTAACGACTACATTATAAAGCACCACGCAAGGTTTAACAAGCTGGACGGTTCGCTATGAAAAACGGCCGAAAACGGCCGCTTATAATCATGAGTTGCCGGACCAATGGGGTGGGTACTAAACCCGCTTGACCTGCAGGCTGTCCAGCTCGACCGGCGTTTCGCGGCCGAACATATTGACCAGCACCTTGAGCTTGCCCTTCTGTGGGTCGATTTCGCTGATGCTGCCGTCGAAACCCTTGAACGGACCATCGGTGATGTTGACGACGTCGCCGACGTTGTAGTCGATCTTGTGCTTCGGCTGCTCAAGGCCCATGCGCTTCTGGATCTTCTCGATCTCGTCCGGGCCCAATGGTGTCGGGTCGGTGCCGCTACCGACGAATCCGGTGACCGAGGGCGTGTTGCGCACGATGTACCAGGCGTCTTCGCTCATTTTCATCTGGACCAGTACGTAGCCCTGGAAGATACGCTTCTCGACGACCTTGCGCTTACCGTTCTTGATCTCGATCATCTTCTCCTTAGGAACGAGGACCTGAAAGATCTTGTCCTTCATTTCCAGGGAGTCGGCGCGCTGACGGATGCTCTCGGCGACCTTTTCTTCGTAACCGCTGTAGGTGTGGATGGCGTACCACTGCTTGCTGGTGTCGTATCGGTTGTTGCTCATGTTGTATGCTCGTTTAACTGGTTGGGGTTATATAGGACGGAAGGCCGCCGTTACTGCTTAAGGATGAATGCCCGGAAGGCCTTGTCCAGGCCGTAGTCGACGCCGGCTACGATGACTCCGAAGATCAGTGAAAACACGATCACGGCGTACGTCAGTTGCCAGGTGGTACGGGTGCCAGGCCAGGTCACCATGGATAGCTCACGGACCGAGTTGCGGATGTACGGCGGTGCCAGAATGTAACCCACGACCCTAAAGAACTTGAACTTGCCCAATGGGCGGAAAATGCGTCCGATCAGACGGAACGGTGCTCCCAGGATGCGGGTGGTCTTGCTCCGGCGGCTTGGCTTGAGCTGGCGGGCCTGGGCCTTCTCGCTCTGTTCACGGAGCGTCGTCGGCTCGGCGGCCGGCCGCAGTACCCGGCGCTTACGCTTGGTGTCGGCCGCCTCCGAAGCTACACCGGTCGTATCATCGGTCCCGGTCGCCCCGGTTTTTGTTGCGTCCTGGTTCTTGTTGTCTGCCATCTGGCTCCTCGGTCCCCTCGAAAACGGTACTTTTTCCAGTATCCAGTACTTTCGTTGAAATTTTCGTAAACATCTTTTGGTACTAAAAAGACCTAAGATTTCTTAGGCCGTCTATGTCAAGCATAGGATATAGGTGCCGAATAGTCAAGCCGGTCGCCCCTGATAGCGTGGGCATGTCTTTGTCCTGCCTGACGAGTTGCCGTGTCGCGGCGTGCGAGTCTGTCGACGGTCGTGAAAATATATAACAAATATATAGAAAGTATACATTTTCACGACTGTGCCTAGGGCTTGCCGGAATCCGTATAAAGTGAAGCTGATGGTCGCAGGATTGCTTGTCAACCCATGCGAAACCGTGCAAGCGTGTGCGAAGCATAAGCCGGCTGGTATCATAGAGTCATGATGACCCTGGCCTATGGCTGTTTGCTTGCCGCATTGGTGGCAGTCTGTATCTTACATGTCCGGCGCATTTGGCTGGCACGCTGGCCGGCTACCGTTGTCGCAGTATGCGCCGCCGGTTCGGCGCTCGCGGGAAGCGCCATGCTGGCATACGCCGATCCGAACATCTTTTCCGTTATCGCCGTAATCCTTTCGGGTTATGTGGCATTGCAGGCGGTCCGTATCATCGCCTGGCGACAGCCGGCCGATTACCTGTACCGTAATGCCAGCCTGGGACTGAGTTGGCTGATGGTCATGTTGCTGGCAACGGCGTTGGCCTCGATGGCCGTCATGCGTGCTGACGCTGGTGAAACGGTCCTTGCGGTATTGCTGGTGGCACTGCAGCTGATAGTCTCGATCGGAGCGCTGACAAGTAGCTTGTATCAGCTAAAGGCTTCCCGATACGTCAAGCCGGAACAACCGTTGAGCGACGGCAAACTGCCCACGGTCACCGTGGCGGTGCCGGTCCGGGATGAGGGCCGGCAGCTGGAAGCCTGTCTGACATCGGTGCTATCAAGCAACTATCCAAAGATGGAGGTACTGGCTTATGACGATGATTCGCACGACCGGACACCGGATATCATCCGCAGTTTCGCGCATGCCGGGGTCCGGTTCCTGCGTCTTGGGCTGGGCGGCCGTCATGGTACGGCTGGTGGCTGGCTGGATAAGAACAAAGCCTATGCCGAGCTGGCCGCTGATGCCAGTGGTGAATATATCCTGTTCTGTGGTGCTGATATCCGGCTTGGCGTGCACAGTTTGCGCGGGTTGATCGACTACGCAGTGCGCAGCGAGACGGCTATGGTGGCAATCATGCCCCGTAACCCGGTGGTCGCGCATGTGCCGTTGCTCCAGTCGATGCGCTATTACTGGGAACTGAGGCCTCCCCGCTGGTTATTCAGCCGGCCGCCGGTGCTCAGTAGCTGCTGGCTCATCCGACGGGATGTGCTAGATAAGGCGGGCGGTTTTGCTGCCGTCAAACAATCGATGTCGCCTGAGGCGCATCTGGCCCGTTATGCGACGAGCCATGGCGGATACGCATTCATCCGAAGCGATGATGAATTGGCCGTGACCTCGGAAAAACCGATAACCGACCAGCGGACAACGGCGGTATATCGCCGCTATCCCCAGCTGCACCGTCGCGTCGAACTCGCCGCCTTACTGACCGTCGGGCAGTCCTTGCTATTGATCGGTCCGTTGGTTTTGGCCATTCTTGCCGTGGTCGACAGCCATATTCCCGTATTGCTAGCGGTGCCGGCACTCAGCGCGTGGCTGTTGCATGCAGTGGCGTTCGCATGTGTGCAGAAGTCGGCCTTCCCTCATGTCGGCTTCCTCTCGGCCGCCGTGGTTATGCCGGTCTGTATTATCTGGGACATCATGTATGTCCATGTATCCATGCTGCGTTATGAGTTTGGTGAAGTGTCATGGAAACAGCGCAACGTGTCGCGGCACGTCATGCGCTAAAGACCGTTTAGCGTGAATCGCTGCGATTGACGTACTGACGCGCGTTAACGCAGGTCGGGTATGAAAATACTGAACATCGAGCCTTTGTTGAGCTTGCTGGTGACGTCGATTTCGGCGTGTAACAGACGCGACAGCTTGATGGTCACGTATAATCCGATACCGGTGCCATTGTGTTGGCGGGTGCGGAAGTCCTCGCTGCGGAAGAACTTGTCAAAGATCTTTTCCTTGTCGGCCGGACTGATGCCGATGCCGGTGTCGCTGACCTGGAACGTCACGCCTCCTGAGCGCGGCTTGGCGGCGATGGTCACACTCCCGGTTTCGGTGTATTTGATGGCGTTGGTTATGAAGTTCTGCAGGATTTCGCGGACGTAGAGTTTGCTGGATTGTAATAACTCGAGTGATTCGTCGACATGGCTGTGCAGCGCCAGCCCCTTCTGCTCGGCTTCGCTGCCATAATTACTCACCAGATCGGCCACCAGCTCGCCGACGTTGATCGGTTCGACCTCGGCTACCAGTTTGCCGCGCTCGGCGCGTGAAAGCGTCGACAGGTCATTCATCATCGATGATAGGAACAATACCTGTTCGTGGGCCTCGTGCAGCGCCTGTTTGATCTTGTCTATGTCGCCGGTCTTCTCGGCTATGAACTGGGCATTGCTGATGTTGCCTTCGGTGATGGCTATCGGTGTGCGCAGTTCGTGGCTGACCACGCTGATGAACTCGTCGCGTTCCTCTTCCAGGCTCTTGGTGTGCGTGATGTCACGTAGCACGATGACATGGCCGCTCTGGTTGCCGCTACCGTAGCTACGGGTCACCGGCGACACGCTCAGGTATACGTTGATCATGCCACCATCCTCGTATACCAGCTTCATCGTCTCATCGATGGTCGGCGTGCGGATGCCACGGACATACTCGATGACATCGACCGGCTGGTTGTTATGGTCGACCAGCGACAAGATGCGGTCCAGCGGTTTGTTCAGGATCGAGCTGTTGATATCGAGGATGTTGAGACAGGCGCCA
>JALQUD010000018.1:0-1701 GCA_023268595.1 Candidatus Saccharimonadia bacterium | reverse complement strand
CATCGGCCATGCTGTTGATCAGACTGGTCAGACGGTCGTGTTCTATCTGGCTCGGCGCGGACGAAGCGGCCGCGGAGGCGTGACGTTCCATACCGATATCATACCACTAAAGCTTGTCAAAACTTACCGGGACGTCATATGTCCTGGCCGATGACCGGCCGGTACATCTTGATGGCTTTGCGCCGTACCTGGGTATCCGGCAACACCCGTTTCATGGCGGCCCAGAAATCCGGCCCGTGGCGTAGCACTTCGGTGTGGGCCAGTTCATGGAACAATACGTAATCAATCAGTGGCCACGGCAGCTCCATCAGGTACAAATTGAGCACGATGTTCTTATGTGAATCACAGCTGCCCCAACGGCCGGTCAGTTGTTTTATCTGTACGCCGGCATACTCGAAGCCGTGCATCATGGCCAGGCCTTTAAGGCGGTTGGGTAGCAACAGCTCAGCTTGTTGCCGTAGGGCACGCACGCCGGCCCGTTCGGCGGCTACCTGCACTTCCGGAGCATCGGCGGTCATGTTGGCGGGATAGGTGATCCGCACCACGGCATGGTCCACGCGGCTGCTGACCTTTTCGGCCACCGGTGACGCTTCCAGGACCAAACGGTGCATCTTGCCTATCAGCCTGCCGTTGGCCAATATGGAGGGCCTGCCGGATTTATCAAGATGGTCTTGGATCCAGCCGGCCTTGGTCTTGGCGAACCTGACCCCGGCCTCATAGGGTACCCAGTACGGCATGGTCACCTTCACCTGACCCTTCGGCGTGATGCTTAGACGTATGCTGGCGGTGCTACGGCGTTTATACAGCGTAACCTCACCTACTCCGTCGATCTCCACCTGTTTGCTGGCCACGTATGCCGCCTAGCGGATGGTGATGTTGCGCCGGCTGAAGTCGACCCGGCCGCTGCTCATCTTAGGAACGAGATTGACCATACCTGGTTTGACGACACGTGCTGCCATCTGTTCCGACGGTACGACGTTAAGCTCGTGCAGGCGTTTGACGATGGAACTGAACTGCGTCGGGAAGACGTGCTTACCACTGATGACGATATAGTCCTCGATGTTCTTGGGATTCTGCATGCCACTGACGGCGGCCTCGAACTTGCTCTTGTCCATCGGTTCGGCGAACTTGTCATCGATACGGCGGCGGTCACGCTTGGCGGCGCGGACGAAGGCGCTTTCGGCGTCGACCTGCAGCCAGACCAGCAATGGCTGGGCTTTGTGATGGCGGGCCAGCTCACGTAAGGCGTGCCGTTGGGCGTGGCGCATGGCATTGGTATCGAAGACCACGCTCAGGCCGGCGTTCAGGAACTCACCGGTCATGTACTCCATCAGCTGGTTGACGGCGGCGTTCTCTTCGTTATCGTAACTGGGGTTCTCGAACAATTCGCTGCGGATACGGTCGCCCTGGACGTGGGCGGCTTGCAGCTGTTCGCAGAGTTGGCGGGCAAAGTAGGTCTTGCCGGAACCGGGGAATCCGTAGAGTAGGATCAGTAGTGGCTTAGAAGGAGTGACTTTTGACATATGTATATAGTGTATATCAGAATATCGTCCATCTGAATAGTCTAGTGGCCATACGTCGCCGTATCTGCTATATTCATATCTGATCCGCAGCTGCTTTGCAGCCGGTACGGCCGTCCAATCATATCAACCATATTAAAGGGGAGTAGCTCAGTTGGCCAGAGCGCCGGTCTCCAAAACC
>JALQUD010000017.1:14469-14736 GCA_023268595.1 Candidatus Saccharimonadia bacterium | reverse complement strand
AGGCCATAGGATTGATCTGCCTAGAACTTATTATGAGGAAAAGCAGTACGTTTTAGATCGTATCGATGCGGTAACCTTTGCGAATGTAACCTACATGTACCTTGATGACATTGCGGTACCGGTTGCAGTGGAAAACACGAAGAGTAAGGATTCATCAATTTGGGTACGCACGAAGGTTACTGAATCTAAAACTGGATTGCGACTGATAGTGTGGGCAGGCGACAGGTCGAAGAAAAATAAGGCTCAGCTTTTCATAGACCCCACGGT
>JALQUD010000017.1:0-14408 GCA_023268595.1 Candidatus Saccharimonadia bacterium | reverse complement strand
CATTGATAAAAATAAGGACACCGACAAGTAGATACCTAATTAACCTTATCCTAACGGCTCACCCGCCACCACCAAGAAGGATTACCGATGCTACCTTCGAGCACTAACGGCACCTCGTTGGTCTGGGCACCGGCGGTGACCTTGGCGGTGCCAGCTTCGATGCCGGCGGCCTGAGGGCCATCCAGTGACTTGAGCGAGGCGGTCACCTTGACCCGGGAGTCCTTCCAGGTGCTGACGATGACATCGTGCTTGGCGACGGCTTGGACCTTTTCGCTGCTCCACGGCGCTTGATACGTACCGAAGGCCTGGCCCTTCTTGACGACGGTCTGGTCGACGACGTTGGCGGCCGTAGCGTCAAGCAACGGCAGGGTGGCCAGCATGGCTGCTTCCAGATTCGGTCCGCCCATGACGCAGGCGATGACCGTGCCGGTCTTACCGTTGGCCAGCTTGCGCTCGGCGGACACCAGGAACACGCCGCCCGCCTCATCGGTATTCCCGGTCTTGATGCCGTTGATACCGTACTTACCGAGCAGTCCGTTGACATTGTATATGGTGCCGGCAACGGGGATCTGGGCGGTACGCTTGGCGATGATTTCCGCCAGTACGGGATTACGCAGGGCACGGTCACCCAGGCGGACGAGGTCGTCGGCAGTGCTGACGGTCCTAGGTGAGAAGCCGCTGGCGTCATCGAAATTGGAAGTGTCCATGCCGAACGACTTGGCCATGGCATTGGCGGCCTTGGTGTAGTTTTCCATCGATCCGTAGGCCCAGATGGCCAATGTGTCGGCAAAGTTGTTGGCCGAGGGTAGCATCAGTGCCTCCAGGGCGTCGTACTGGTTGATCTGCTCGCCCTCCTGCATGGCGGCCAGTGAACCGCCGCGTGCGAAATACCAGTCGTATATCTGCTTATCTTTGGCCGTCAAGGTGATGGTCGGGCCGGTCTCGCCGGGCTTGAGCGGCTTCTTGTCCAAAACTGCCAGGGCGGTCATGGTCTTGGCGACGCTGGCTGTCGGTAGCGGGGGCTGGGCGCCGGTGGCGCCGCTGCTGGTGGCTAAGATGCCGCCCCCGGCCAGCCCGACGGCGGATTGGCCATATGATGGCCAGGGCATATTGACTGAGGCCGCCGGCGGCACTTCGTCCAGTGATACGGGTTGGCTGCTAAGGTGTGGCAATGGTCTGGCGTATAGGACACCACCCCCGGCCAGGCTGGCCAGGAATATGATGAGTACGAGTACGGCGGCGATCCGAGGCCAGCGCAGGCCGCGGCGGCGCTTCTGTCCGGCGGGGTAGGAGCGGACCGGGGGTTCATGTTCGAGCATAATCTTTTCCAGTATAGCGTACAATCATGGCATTCGTCTGGCCTGAACACGGAACGGAAGCGTGATAAACGCCACAGGTTTGCTACAATAACCCGTATATGGCAACCAAGAAAAAAAATGCCGCCCTTGCGGCTGAGACGGCCGGCAAAAAGACAGCGTCGACCGGGCAGGGGATGGAACCCCGCCAGATAACCCCTGAATCATATGCGTCTCGTATCAAGCGCGTCCGGGCATCGCGCAAGCTGGCCCGTAACCGGTTGCCGGGTGCGGCCCGCATCTTCTACCGGTCGGTGCGTATACTGTTCCGCCACTGGAACGTCATCGGTGGTGTCTTACTGGTTTATACGCTGATCAACCTGCTGCTCATCGGCGGTTTTTCGAGCGGTGATTCACTGACGAACACCAAGGATAGTCTGGCCGATGTCTTCACCGGTAACCTGAGCCAGCTGACGACCGGCCTGGCGCTGTTCAGCTTCCTGGTCCAGTCCGGTTCCAGCGTAGCCAGCGGTGCCGCCAGTGCCTATCAGACGGTGGTGTTGATACTGGTCAGCCTGGCATTCGTCTGGGCCATCCGGCAATTGTACGCAGGAAACAAGATACGCATCCGTGACGCGTTCTACCAATCGACCTACCCGTTAGTGCCGGTCATCCTGGTGTTATTGATGCTTGCCGTCCAGCTGTTGCCGGGCTTGGCAGGACTAACGCTGTTCAATCTGCTGGTCGTCAACGGTATCATCCTGGTGCTGTGGCAACAGATCCTGGTTGGTGTGGCATGTCTGCTGCTGGTATTCTGGACGTTCTATATGCTGACGGCGTCGCTCTTCGCGGTGTACATCGCTACCTTGCCGGACATGACGCCGCTGGCGGCGTTGCGCTCGGCCAAGGACATCGTCAAACATCGCCGCGGCATGGTGCTGTGGCGGCTGATATTCCTGCCGCTGATCCTGCTGATCCTGGCCGCGCTAGTCATGGTACCGCTGTCGATATTCGCGACCACCGCCGCGACCGCCGTCTTCTTCCTGATGACCGTAGCTACTGTCCCGGTCGTGCATTCGTACATGTATACGCTCTACCGCGAGCTGATCAACGCTTAGCCTTACCGTAAGCGCCGCGGGTGCTATCATAGTTGCATGACAGAGCAGACAAAAACCTCCGCCCAGAAGCGTTATGATGAGTTAAAACACCTGATGGCCAGCTACTCGTACGAGTACTATGTGCTTGACGAGCCGAGCGTGTCCGATGCGGTCTATGACGGTCTGATGCAGGAAGTCAAACGCATCGAAGCCGACTATCCCGACCTGGTGACGCCCGACAGCCCGACGCAGCGTGTCGGCGGCAAAGCGTTGGACAAATTCTCCAAGGTGCGCCATTCGGTGCGTATGGTCAGCCTGAACGATGTCTTTAACCGGGAGGATGTCGAGGCCTGGGTAAAACGGACCGACAAGCTGGCGCCGGGACGCGGCACCGAGTTCTTTACTGACATCAAGATGGATGGCCTGGCCTGTGCTCTGGTGTATCAGGATGGGGTGCTGGTGCAGGCTATCACCCGGGGCGACGGTACCATCGGCGAAGATGTGACACTGAACGTACGTACCATCAAGAGTGTGCCGCTGACCTTACGTACGGCCAAGGGATATGAGCGTTTCTTGACTGGCAGGACGGAGATCCGCGGCGAGATCATCATGCTCAAAGACGACTTCGAAGCCTTGAATAAGCAACGCGAAGCCGACGGTAAGCCGGTTTTCATGAATCCGCGCAATCTGGCGGCCGGTACGATCCGCCAACTTGACCCGCAGCTGGTGGCCCGTCCGCTCAATTTCCGGGCATATGACCTGCTTCGGGAAGACCCGTCCGAAGTGGCCACCAACATGGAATGCTACAAGGCTATCCGGGCGCTTGGGGTGGCGGCTAATCCGCAAGCCAGCGTCTTCACGGACATCGACGGCGTGATGCGTTTCGTTGATGAGTGGGAAGATAAGCGTCACGACCTGCCGTTCAATACCGACGGTCTGGTCGTCAAGCTGAATGACCGAGAGTTGTACCGTGAACTTGGCACGGTCGGCAAGAACCCGCGCGGTGCCGTGGCATACAAGTATCCGGCCGAGGAGGCCACGACCGTGCTCAAGGATATCGTCATCAGCATCGGCCGCACCGGCGCAGCTACGCCGGTGGCAGTTTTCGATCCGGTGGTGGTGGCCGGTACGTTGGTGCAGCATGCCAGCCTGCACAATGCCGACGAGATCGCCCGCAAGGACGTCCGCATCGGGGACACGGTGGTGATTTATAAGGCAGGCGACATCATTCCCCAGGTCGAGCGGGTGATTGCCGAGCTGCGGCCTGCAGAAGCGGTGCAGTTCGATTATGAGGCTGAGCTGGCCCGGCAATATCCGGAACTCGAGTTTGAGCGGCCGGCCGGTGAGGTCGTCTACCGCGTCAAAGGTGCGACGGGAACGATATTGCTACGTCAGGCGCTGGAGCACTTTGCCTCCAAGGGCGCGCTCGACATCGATACGTTGGGTGAGAAGAATGTCGTGGCATTGGTCGACTCGGGTCTGGTCGGTGATCTGGCCGACATCTATAGCCTGACCAAGGAGCAAGTGTTGGAACTCGACCGTTTTGGCGAAGTTTCAGCTTCCAAACTAGTATCGGCGATCGCTGATAAGAAACAGCCATCGCTGCCGAGGTTCGTCTTCGGACTGGGGATACGACATGTCGGCACGCAGACCGCGGTCGATCTGGCGGAAAAGTTCGGTTCGGTTGAAGCGTTGGCGACGGCGACCATCGACGACCTGCTAGCGGTCAATGGTATCGGTACGGTCGTGGCTGAATCAGTCGTGGCCTGGTTCGCCGATTCCGATAACCGTGCTTTGTTGGACAAGTTCACGGCGCTTGGCGTCGAACCGTCATATGAGTCGCATGCCGGCGGCAAACTGGACGGCAAATCCTTCGTTATCACCGGTGGGCTGGAAACCATGAAGCGCGACCAGGCGGCTGACCGGATCAGGGAATTGGGTGGCACGTTCCAGTCAAGCGTCGGTAAGGACACCGATTATCTGGTAGTCGGCAGCAATGTCGGCGAGTCAAAGCTGGCCAAGGCCCGTAAGCTTGGCACGACCATGATCAGCGAAGAGCAGCTGGTAGAAATGATCGCCGAATGAGCCGCTTGAGCGGTAAGCGGACCGGTAGTACCACGCTCAATTGCTTTTCGCCGCCGGTGATGGTGGCGACCTTTGCCATTGAGATCGGACTGATGCTGTATACGTTGTGGCGGTATAAACTTGATGCTATCGGCCGTCTGACGGCTGCCACCTTGCTGTTCCTGGCGTGGTTCCAGCTGAGCGAATACTTCGTCTGTGCCGGTGGTGGCGGTTTGCCGGCGGAATTCTGGGCCCGTTCAGGCTTCGCCTCTATCACCATGCTGCCAGCCTTAGGCTTCCAGCTGTTGTATCTGCTGGCGGGCAAGCGCGAGCGTTGGCCGGTGTTCATCGGCTATGGTGCCGCCGCTAGCTTCGTCCTGTTCTTCCTGACCTACCAAGGCGTGTTCGCCGGCTATGAGTGCACCGGCAACTACAATATCTTCCAGCTGACGGCCGTGACCAGTGTCCTGTATAGCGTCTACTATTATGGATTGCTGTTGGCGGCTATCGGGCTGGGATTGTGGTGGACACGCCGGTCCGCACCTGCGGCTTCGCGGTTGGCTGGCGCACAGAACCAGTCGGTCAGGGGACTGGTCATCGGTTATCTGGTGTTTCTGGTACCGACGGCGGTCGCCGGCAGCGTCAGTCCGGCTGCACGGGCAGGTATCCCGTCGATCATGTGCGGCTTCGCGGTCTTGTTCGCTATCATTTTAGCGCTGTACATCATGCCCCGGGCTGGCCGGCTGCGAGGTAAGCAGGCTCCGTCCGGACATAAAAAGGCATAAGCTTGACACGGCTGCCATAAGCGGTATACTTAAAACTAATCGTGCGCTCATGCGGCGCGTGAAACAAACATTTTCACAAAAACCAACACAAACATGCTGGAATATGCTTGAACGATGTCCACCCGCCGCGGGTGGGCGCGCACGACAGTGAAGACCCCTGCCTGGCAGGGATCTTTTCATATCCGGGACATCACGGAAGCGCAGCGGTTTGGTCAAACGTGGTGATCGGATATACAATGGATGGTAAGAGAACCCCCTAACGTCACTGACGAGACGGCAAGGACAGCACGATGATCAAACACTATTACAAGAGCCTGCGCACGCAGGCCATCCAGGAACTTAATGCCCCAAAGCGGGGCAGTTGGATTTACGTCGAAGGGCCTTCGCACAAGGAGCTGGAAAAGCTGGCACTTGATTATAAGCTCGACTTAGGGCATTTGGAAGATGCGCTTGACGAAGAGGAACTTCCACGTTTGGAAAAAGAGGGCAGCCATAGTTACATATTCGTGCGGTTTGCCTACAAGAATGCCGATGGTGCTATCGCCACCGCGCCGATGCTGTTCATCTTCGCCGAGAACGTACTGATCACCGTGTCATTGGTGCGGCCGCCGTTCCTGGACCGGATGTTCGCCGGTAAGGTGGACTATGCCACCACACAAAGGGCCAAGCTACTATTGCAGGCACTGCACATGATCGTCGACCAGTATGATGCCTACATCAATAGCACCAGCAAGCAGATCAAACTGATCCGCTCGCGTCTGCGCGGCCACGAGATCCGTAACCAGGACTTCATCGACTTCGTGACCATCGAGGATGAGCTGAACGAGTTCCTGTCCGCGCTGCAACCGACGAATGCTACCTTGCGCCGCCTGCTGCTGGGCCGCCATGTGCCATTGTTCGAAGAGGACCAGGACATCGTAGAGGACCTGCTGTTGAATAACGAGCAGTCCATCGAGGCCTGTAGCAGCAACATCAAGTCGATCATCAACATCCGGGCAGCTTACAGTTCGATCAGCTCTAACAACCTGAACCGTACCATTAAGATACTGACCGTGGCCACGGTGTTGCTGACGATCCCGAACGTCTTCACCAGCATGTATGGCATGAACGTGGAGCTGCCGTTCCAGCAGGACAAGTGGGCCTTCGAGTGGGTGATAATACTGATCTTGGCATCGATCATAGCAAGTTTGCTATGGGCTCGGCGCAAAAAGATCCTGTAAAAATGCTGAAGCGGGCGTATAATTACGCCCTGGAAAGGTGCCCGACGTGCCGGGTAACGCTATAACATCATGAGCATCACATCAATCTTAGCTTTATTCGTCATGCTGCTGATCTCTTCTGCGGCTTTCTTCCTGGCCCGGCGGGTCAGGTTGCCGTACACCGTCTTCCTGGTGCTGATCGGTATGTTGATAGTGCCATTGGTGCAGATACCGGCGCTCCAGCCGGGCCTGGGGTTCCTGCGTGAAGTCGCCCTGACGCCCGAACTACTCTTCTATGTCTTCTTGCCGGTACTGATATTCGAATCGGCCTTCAACATGAACATCCGGAAGATAGTCGAGAATGCCTGGCATATCTCACTGTTGTCAGTGGTGTCGCTGATGATTTCCGCAGGGCTTATCGCCGCCGGTATCTTCTTTGCGTTCGGGCTGATCGGTCTGGAGATACCGTTCATCGTGGCGCTGCTATTCGGAGCGGTCATATCGGCCACCGACCCGGTGGCGGTCCTGGCGCTGTTCAAAGAGTACGGTACGCCCAAGCGGCTTAACCTCATATTCGAGGGTGAAAGCTTGTTCAACGACGGTACCGCCGTAGCGTTGTTCCTGGTGGTGCTCGGTATCGCCCTTGATGGCTTCCATGGCACGTCGACGGTACTTGAAGGCCTTGCCTCGTTCGTGATGATGGTGGTGCTCGGTATCGTCTTTGGTATCCTGATGGCCACACTGTTCTCGCGTGGGCTACGCTACACCCGTTCCAACGAGTTCGTATCGATCACCGTGCTACTGGTGTCGGCGCACATCGTCTTCATCCTGACTGAGATGATCAATGGCTCGTCACTGCTGGGTGTTGAGATCCATCTGTCACCGATCATCGCTACGACCACGGCAGCCTTGTTCCTGGGTAATTACGCCCGGCACATCCTGTCACCGGCTTCCGACGAGTATATGCAGAAGTCGGTCGAGCATCTGGCGTTCGTCGCCAATTCTCTGGTGTTCCTGTTGGCCGGCGTGTTGTTCGCGACTACCAAGGTCGACTTGGCTAACTTATGGTTGCCTATAATTATTACCATCCTGGTGGTGGCGGTGGCCCGGGCCCTATCGGTGTATGCGGTAACTATACCGTTGAACAGGTTGCGGCCGGTGTCCAAGCTGCCCGACAGTTGGCAGCGCCTGTTGGCTTGGGGTAGCCTGCGCGGCGCCTTGGCGATCATCGTGGTTCTGCTGATTCCTGATAGCTACCAGCCCGACGGCTGGCAATATGCGTACAGTGTCAAGGAACTGCTATTGGCATTGACCGTGGGTTGTATCCTGGCTACGCTTTTCATCAAAGCTACGACCATCGGGCGGATGGTCACCAAGCTCGGTGTTAACAAACCGTCGCCGTTCATGCAGGCGCGGACGCTCGATTTTGGCATGTATTACCTGCGGATGGAGCTTGAGCGCATCAAGGACCAGCGGAGCCGTGGCTTCGTGCAGCCCAAGGACTACGCCCGGCTGAAGCGTTCGCTGGACCGTCGGATAAGTGAGACGGAGACCGGGCGGGCAGAGCTGTTGGCCGTCCATGGGCCTGGCCTGTTCGTGCAATCATTACATTACATGGCAATCTCCATCGAAAAGAGATATCTGAAAGACCTGTATGCCAACGAGGAAGTCGGCGAGGCGGTGTATCGGCGTATCTATGGCAAGTTGAGCCTACAGGAAGAGAAGATCGAGTATGCCCAGCATGAGAGCATCGACCCGTCCTCATACTCGGACCGTAAGGACGTGTTCGAGCGGCTGATCATTTTCACGCAGACGGCATTCGGCCGGCGTAAGGAAACGCCATTGCAGGAGAAATACCAGTACTATCGTGCCCAGGCGATAATCTCGCGCAAAGTGGTCAAGACGCTGCGTCAGATGCAGACCCAGTACGGTGTCGCGGTGTTTGACGACTGGGCATACGAAACTGTGTTGGACATATATGGTAAGTACCGTGAACAGAGTGCCGGCAAGGCCGACAAGCTGCTAGACAAACACGGTTCGGAGCTGACGCCGTACGTCAGCGAACTGTCGCTCAGCTCACTACACTCGACCGGCAACAAGGCGCTCCGCTTCTTCCAGGAGAAGGGCATGGCTGACGAGGCGATGGTCGAACATGTCGAGGAACGGTTCGCTATCCGCAGAAACTAGTGACATGCTTCGGCCGTTATGGTACTATGAAGCACGTAAACGTATCGGTAACTATCGGTGCGGACAACGATTAAGGGGATATAGCTCAGTTGATTAGAGCGCAGCGCTGGCAGCGCTGAGGTCCAGGGTTTGAGTCCCTGTATCTCCACCAATTAGAATTCGTGCAAGACTCCATTTCTTTGGAGTCTTTTTCGTGTAAGTGAGTCCGAAAAACTGACCGGTATAATCTCAGCTGTGGCATAATGTATCCCACGATGGAACAGATGCGACGAGGCGACGGCTATGAGATAGGACGTGGTTTACAGGAATCCAAGGACCTGCGGGCAGTGATGGGCGAACTGCTATTGGAGCTGGATTCGTACCCTGAGCGGGTTACGACCGATCCGCAGTCGGTCGGCTCGAATTTCGGAGAGGGTAGGAGCCCGTACAAACAGACGACGACCGGCTTCGAGCTTGATGACCCTCTGGAGTGCGTGCTCGACCTGCCGGGCCGGCCGGTCAACGAGGCATATATGTATGCCAATATCATCTGGACGTTCACCGGATCCGACGATGCGTCGATGATCGGTTTTTACAATCCGCGGGCGGCCAAGTTCGCCAATGACGACGGGGTCGTGGAGTGTGCCTGGGGACCTAAACTGTTCCGTGACGGGGAGGGTTTTGCGGGCCAGGTAGGCCACGTCGTCAACGTCCTGCGCAGGGATCCTGACAGCCGCCGGGGTGCCATCGATCTGATCAGTATGGAAGAGCTGGTGGAAGATAGAGTTGATATCTCTTGTGCTATGGGTACGCAATATCGGCTACGAACTACGGAATCCGGAACACGCCATCTGGATACGATAACCATAATGCGCTCCCAATCGGTCATAGGTATCATGCCATACGATATTCCTTTGATGGTCTCCTTGCAGAGTATGATCGCTGCCGAACTGGAGGCAGAGCTTGGGACGTACATCCACTACGCGTTCTCGATGCATATGTACACCGATGAATATGATCGCTTGAAAGCGAGCGGCTGGCCGGAGCGGCCGGCTGTCGTGCGCACCTTGCCACCGGCTCCGACATACCAGGCGATGCGTCCACTATTCGGCCTGGAGTCTGCGGTCCGCCAGGCGGCTCTGGCAGGCGAAGTACCGTCACGGGCGGTGCCGGAGTCGGTGATATATATTGACGACGAATCAGAGCCGCTGTTCTGCCGCCGGGCATTACAGGCCGTGCTTAGATATGCTGACACTCGATTAAACGAAAATAGTCAATAAGCCTTCGTTAGGGAATAGAGGCAGGGCCGATTGTACTTGTCCAGCCAGTAATGCTACTATTCGCCCCATGAGTGAGCATACCGGCCCGTCAGATGAATCGTTGGAGGCAATGCTGGAGCAGCAGGCTGAACAGGAGCGGGTGGCCGAAGAATTGGGGCTGGTAGTCAACCGGCTGACTGTGTTTCTGGAGGAGCAGGGGGTGCTTATGGCGGCGCCGGAGCGTGGACCGGATGTGTCGAAGACTACCGAAGATGTCGAGCTTGCGGCTGAAGCCGGCGCTAATCGGAGCCGGGCCGTACAGGTGGCGGGGGCTATCGCTATCGTCAACGCTATGTTGGAAGAGGCTGGCGAAGCGGATCCGGAAATAAAAAAGCAGCTCCAGGCCGGTCTGGTCGCCCAAGGGCTCGGTGGGCCGTGGCTGCGGGCTGTCGACCAAGAGCTGCCTGGTGATCCGTTGGACATGGAGCGCGATTTCCAGTTGGTTGCTGACAAGATTGAGACAACTGCTTCCAATCGGATGATCAACCGTGAAGGTACACGGCTTAATCAGGAGCGGTTCTATGGACTACTTGGTGAGGATGGTCAGGACGCCGATAACGTTCTCGCCGTACTTGAATTGGCCAACCTGTACGCGATGCGCCAGCTGAGACCGTCTGCTGGTGACAACAATGCCTGGCCGGAGGAAGTCCGGGTCGTCCTGGCGCGGCGCGGTATCGAGGTCACGCCGGCCTGGCAGCGTATCATCGATTATGAGCGTTAATAAGGGAGGGTGAATACTATTAAGCCAACGGAAAAGATATCTTCAGGAACCACGCCCGAACGGGCTGTGACAATAATTCTGCTTACAATGATCATATCCATAGCGGCCGTATCCATTGCCTTTTATGTGAGCTTATTCTTCATGTCGCCTGGATCGAACATTGATTAGAAGCGCGACTGCGGAAAGATCACAGGTGGTGCCAGCTATGCTATATACTGTTGCCATGGCATGGTGAGATAACTCCCATCGTCAAGTTTTTTTGACAGGCGTGGCATTGGCAGCATAGTTCTGATTGGTGGCGCATACCAGCCGGTATGGCGCATCTGCGACCATTGGAGGTGAATATCGTGGACAACGGTTTCATGGGTGACGGCAGCAACTGATGGTCACGGACTACGATGCTTCCGAAGGGAGGTGAGTAGCGGATGCACAGGTTCAATGGAGACGACGGCGGCGACACCTTTGTCGGAGGTAGTGGCACGGGCGACAATCCCCGCAGTGGTGGCGGTGGCGGTGACAGCGGTAACTGACAGCTGACGCCAGCTGTTCGCACGGACAAGCCGGATCCTGAACTTCCCCCTGGACCGGTCTGCCGGAACTGACTGCGCCATAGGGCTCCTCGTTTCGGCAGCGCCGATCCGATTCCAACCCTATATGCCACGCCTGTCAGTTCCCCCTTACGTATAGCAAAAGAACCCCTGTCCGACGGGGTTCTTTTTGGTGTATGGTCTGGTTACAGCAGGCTTTTGATATCTGATTCCAGGCCGCTGGTGCCGAGCTGGTTGTCCAGTTTGGTGTCGGTGCCGTTGAGGGCTTGCTGGGTCTTGTCCAGGTCGGCCTGGTCACGGATGACGGCCGGGATGTCCGGTTGCAAGACGACGCTCTGCGGCGTGGTGTCCTGGTTGGAGCGGCTGTAGACGGTGTAACCGGCAAAGCCGATGATACCGATGACGGCTACGAATGCGACGAGTGCATGCACACTGAAACCGAGCTGCCGCTGGTGGATGGTCCGTGGGGTGGTTCTCATAATCTATGTATCCTTATGTATGTCGGTTACGGCTTAGCTGCGCCCTGAAGTTGCTTGGTGACGTCGCTCAGCGACTTGCGGAAGTCCTTGAGCGCTTTGCGGGCATCATCGGTGGCGGTCTTGATGACGCTCAAACCCTGGGCTGGATTCTGTTGGCCGCAATCCAGGTTGACACTTAATGCGGCCAACGTGGCAACGGCTTGGGTGGCGGCAGCTTGCTTTTCCTCGGCCTGCTTCATGGCGTCTTTGGCTTCCTGAGGAACCTTAGACGGATCGGCCTGCGACTGGTAATCTTTGAGCTTGTTCATGACATCGCTCATGTTAGCTAACTGGGCCTGGGCATTCTTGTTAAGCTTGGCGACACGCTCATTGACCGCGGCCTGCATCTCTTCGCATGACTTGGCCGCCGGCTTCGGTTTCTGAGTGCCGTTTTCGGGTTTCTGAGTACCAGTATCTTCCGGCTTCTGACTGCCGCCACTTGGCGCCTGTCCTCCGTTGCCGCCCTTGAGCGTACCCAGATACTGTTGCGCGCGGTCACGTAGCTGTTGCATGTCCGGTGCTTGTGGCGTTGCACCGGTGCTAGGTGCAGGAGTCTGACCGGTACCGGTCTGTCCGCCACCCGGCAGGTTGCCCTGGTTCAGCTTGTCCTGGTAATCCTTGATCTGCTGGTTTATCTTGTCTTTGACGTCGGCCGGCGCGTTGCTGCCTTGGAGGTACTGGTTGACCTTGTCCTGTGGTACTTGACGGTTGATGTTGTCGCAATCGAACTTTTTGCCGGCACCGCTACAGAGCTGCGCCAGGCTGTTCTGACCTTGGCCGCCTGTCGGTGTCGTCTGTGCTGAAGCTGGCGCGACGGCAAGGAACGCCAGGCTGAGCGCAGGTACGGCTATCGCCGCCGCCATCTGTCCGGCAGCGTTCTTGAACGGGGAACGTATCATCGAATGGTTCATCCTGTTTTTATTTTTGTGTTTATGCTTACCATAATATGACATCCGTGGTATGACTGCAATAAGCGGTGCGGTATACTGGAACGGCATGAAAGGGGTACGGACGTTACTGCACGACCAGGTGCGGACTATCATCGTGTTGACGGTGATCGGTCTGGTACTGGCCGTCAATGGAATCTGGAAGCTTGACTGGCCGGTGCTGTTCAATGATGCCGGCATACTGCCGACGTCCAGTATCTCACCCCGTACGCCGCCACGCAGCACCGGGCTGCTCAATAACGGCCAACCTGCTGATGGCGGCATGGACAAGCCGCTCCCGGCTGATAGTCCGCCGCGTAGTGGTGAAGGCGATGCCGGACCTCAGCCGGACTACGTGCTACCACCGGTGACTGCCGGCCTGGCCCCGGTGGTCAACCGGATTGAGACCAGCCGGCCGGTAGTCTTCCTGACCATCGACGACGGCATGACGGCCTCGCCGGAAGCTTCCAGACTGCTGAACCGTTATCGCATCAAGGCGCCGATGTTCCTGAACGATGTCTACGTCAAAGACAAACCGGATTATTTCAAACGGCTCATCGCACAGGGTATGACCGTCGGCAGCCATACGGTCGACCATACCGATCTGACGACCTTGGACTATGCCGGCCAGCGCGACGAAATCTGCCAGAATGCCGATAACATGGAGAACTGGCTTGGCCAGCGCCCCTCGTTATTCCGTCCACCATATGGCGATTATGACTGGAACACCCGACGGGCGGCCGCGGATTGCGGTATGCGTGCCTTGGTAATGTGGAGCGCCAAGGCCAATGGCGGTAGCATGCAGTATCAGGACGGCCATGGCGGCTTGGTAGCCGGCGACATCGTACTGATGCATTTCAGACCGGAGTTCGCCCAGGATTTCGAAGCCTTCATCGATGCGGCAAAGGCCGCAGGACTACAACCGGTCAACTTATCGGAATGGTTACGTCCGCATAAACCGCTGACTGACGCCAGCATCTGAGACAACCGACGTGATATCGGTAGTATTGACTACGGTGCCTCCCAGGGGTACTGTGAAACTACGATAAGGAGACCTCACTATGGCTCAGCAGCGTAAGACGGATAGTTTCAAGGGAATGTGGCACTGCACCTATTGGTACCCCAGCAATGGTAAGCCCGGTACCGAGGAGACGAGCGAATACTACTGCCAGGCCAAGCAGCGTGGGGATAAGGTGGTCTTTGAGAGTTTGGCTAACAAGCCGTCCCATATGGTGGTCAACCTGACGGTCGACCACAGCTTGGCGACGGGCAGCTGGACTGAGAATACTGACCCGGACGGCGAGTTCGAGGGTCTTGAATACTCCGGGGCTACCCAGTTGCTGATCAGCGCCGATAGTGCCGCTCTGGAGGGCAAGTGGGTCGGGATCGGCCGCGAAAAGCTGGCTGACGGTAGTTTTGAGCCGCAGATCTACACGGGGCGTTTCAGTCTGGTGAAGGCTGGTCTGACCGCTGCCGCCTGAACCAGCCGCTATCTGATACACTAAACATATGCATATACTGATCGTCTGCCGCGACCTGCCGGACCCCTCACTGACCGAGACACTCAAATCGGCCTGGAATAAGGCTGACGTTTCGCTAGTCACGCTAGCGGATCTGACGGCGGACTCGTTTACCGGTTCAGATACGATAATGGTCATCGGTGCCCGTGGTGCAGATGGTGATGTGCCGTTGGAGAGCCTGTCGCTGTTGACCAACCTGATGCTCGACACGCCGGTGCCGGTGATAGCGGTCGGCTGGGGTTTTGAGATA
>JALQUD010000174.1:250-565 GCA_023268595.1 Candidatus Saccharimonadia bacterium | reverse complement strand
AAGCAGCGCCAAGGCTAAATAACTCAATACATACAAGGCAGAGTCAAGAACCCATTCGTGGGGGATTCCTCGGGGGAAGGCCCGGGCTCAGATTCTGTCGAAGACCTTCCAGTTCCTCAGGAGAAACACCATGGCACGTCTTGCCGGAGTCGACATTCCTCGCGATAAGCGGGTTGAAGTCGCCTTGACCTACATCTACGGTGTCGGTCGCACCCGCTCGAAGCAAACCCTCGAGAACACGGGCATCGACCCCAACACTCGAGTCAAAGACCTTAGCGATGACCAACTGCTGCAATTGCGTGAGCACATCGAGGG
>JALQUD010000174.1:0-240 GCA_023268595.1 Candidatus Saccharimonadia bacterium | reverse complement strand
CAAAGTGGAGGGTGACCTTCGCCGTGAGGTAACCGCCGACATTCGTCGCAAAGTGGAAATCGGTAGCTACGAGGGCCTTCGCCACCGTCGCGGCCTCCCCGTGCGCGGTCAGCGCACCAAGACCAACGCTCGTACCCGCAAGGGTCCCAAGCGCACCGTGGCCGGCAAGAAGAAGGCCACCTAGTCCCAGTTTTGGTTCACTAGCCAACGAAGAATTACGGAGAAAAGACACTGGCAGCA
>JALQUD010000173.1 GCA_023268595.1 Candidatus Saccharimonadia bacterium | reverse complement strand
CGGGAAAAACTCCTTGAACTCGCCGTACAGCTGAGCCGCCAGAGTTTTGTTGGGCGCCATGATCAGACAGGGGCGCTGCACCTGCTGAATGACGTTGGCAATGGTGTAGGTCTTGCCTGAACCAGTGACGCCGAGCAGCGTCTGATGCGCCAGACCGTCATTGAGGCCCTGCACCAGACCGGCAATGGCAGTGGGCTGATCGCCGGCAGGCGGCCACTCCTGCTTGAGCTGGAATTGCAGATCTTGCCTGCGACGCAGGCGGACCGCCTTGTCGGCGAGCGCGGTAGGAATTGGTTCAGACATGGGGACAACGTGGTGAGGCAGACCGCATAGTGTGCCTCACCCCGCCGCCCACCTTATGAACGTCGCCGACGAAGCCCTGCCAGCAGACCAGCCATCAGCAGCCACGCGGCACCCAGCGCACCGCCGCCAAAGCGGCCTTGGCTGTCACCAGGCACATCAGGGTTTGCTGGCCCACTGCCACCGGGAGTGAATTTGAGATCAGCAAACACGGGCAGGCTCACGGCGCCGGACTTGTCCTTGACCGTCAGCACAGTGCGGTACTGGCCAGCC
>JALQUD010000172.1 GCA_023268595.1 Candidatus Saccharimonadia bacterium | reverse complement strand
CATTTAATGGAAAAATGCAGCCAACATATGTTTGACAAATATATCTAAATCATAAATACTTTATAGGAGAATATAAATGAAAACGCTAACCGCAATTTTGCTTGCCAGCGGGTTAGCGATATTGAGCACTTTATCCGTATCCGCACAAGAGCAAACACCACGCCAACCTAATTGGGTTATGGCAATCAACAAACTAGATTGCACCACAGTTGAAGACATGACTGCAAGAATACTTGACAAGTATGGAGAGCAACCCTTTGCTCAAGGAGATGTTCTTACTCAAATGTTCCATCCGCAATATAGACAATGGATGTTTCAAGAAGGTCAGATGTTAATGGCTGTTAATGCTGAGACAAAAAGTTATTCTTTGATAGGTATATTTAATGCAGGCACACCTACAGAAACAGCCTGTCTTCTAGCAATAGGTAAAGGTTTTGCACCAGCATCTATTGGAGAAAAATTATGACCAAATGGTTGATTGTTGTTTTGTTTAATACAATGGCAGGTGATGTTTATATATTCACAGAGCCTACCTTTTCAACAAGAGATACCTGTATGTCATATATAATGGATAGAGAAAAAATTCC
>JALQUD010000171.1:257-588 GCA_023268595.1 Candidatus Saccharimonadia bacterium | reverse complement strand
ACTTGCGTCGTAGCGAAACGTGAAGCTAGACCATGCGGAATTCGGCTGGCCTTTTCAAGGCATGAAGCTGGCACTTCGACGGACCGGCAGCACCTCCCAACGAAAACCCGCGACGCCTTTGCCCTCTCGGCGATGGATCAGTCGATGCCGCTGGCATCTCAGGACCGAGCACCGTAATCTTCCTTCGGTAGACACCTCACTGAAGGCCAACCCCGTGGACCAAGACCAGTTAAAACAACAAGTCGCTGAGGCCGCTATCGACCACGTATCCCGTCATCCAGACGATCAACTGGTGCTCGGTATCGGAACGGGGAGCACTGCTGAGTGGTTC
>JALQUD010000171.1:0-247 GCA_023268595.1 Candidatus Saccharimonadia bacterium | reverse complement strand
CGTATCGATGTCACAGTCTCCAGCTCGGAGCGTTCAGCGGCCTTACTGCGTGACATGGGCTTTACCGTAAGTGACCTCAATGCAGTGCCTCGCGTTGACCTTTACATCGATGGAGCGGATGAAGCCAACGCAGAGCTGCAGTTGATCAAGGGCGGTGGCGCGGCGCTGACCCGCGAAAAAATTATCGCGGCGGTCGCCGAGCAATTTATTTGCATTGCGGACGAGAGCAAACAGGTTGAGGTTCTGG
>JALQUD010000170.1 GCA_023268595.1 Candidatus Saccharimonadia bacterium | reverse complement strand
ATGCTTTAAAAGTTTCAAAAGCCTCAATTCCATTAATTAATTTTTTAGTAATACGCAACTCCTTATTTCGCTTATCACCAGTTGATTGAATAATAGTTATATAGCCAATAGTTGCCAATTTTTTTGCTATTTTCTGAGATGTGGGAAATGTAACTCCTAGCGTTTTTTCAATCCAGTTTAAATTGATAGGATGCTCGTTAAAACGATATCTTTTATAGATTTCATATAAAACTAATCGCTCTGGACCTGAATGAATGTACTCTTGATTGTTTTTATAAAAATCAGATTTATAAGTTAAATAAAGATCAAGATAAGTAGATGCAAATGATTTATTCATCATTAAATAATTGGCGGAGAGAGAGGGATTCGAACCCTCGGTACCTTGCGGTACGCCACCCTTCCAAGATGGTGCATTAAACCGGACTCTGCCATCTCTCCGAGGTTGAGAATTTTAACAAAAACTTAAGCAGATGTAGTAATTAAAAGCTTATGTTTTGTTCTTTCAATTAAATATTTAATCGGAAGATTAGAATCAACAGTTAAATTTAATAGCAAATCTATCTTTTCCTGACCACTGATAAGCAGAATAATTTCCTTAGCTTTATCAATTTCATTAAGTGTCATG
>JALQUD010000016.1 GCA_023268595.1 Candidatus Saccharimonadia bacterium | reverse complement strand
CGAAGCTGGTCTCGCGCGATTCGGCATTGAACGGGCTGAGCCGTACCAACCGGTGCACGCCATGTTCGCCTTTGAGCTTGCCATAGGCGAAATCACCGCTGATTTCCAACGTGACGCTTTTGATGCCGGCTTCTTCGCCGGCTGATTCTTCGACCGTTTCGACCTTCCAGCGCGTATGCTCGGCAAAGCGGACGTACATGCGCAGCAACATCGAGGCCCAATCCTGGGCGTCGGTACCGCCTGCCCCGGCGTGGATGCTCAGGATGACATCGAACTGGTCGTACGGGCCACTCAGTTTGAGCTCTTCCTTGAGTGCGGCAAAGCGCGCCACCAGGTCGTCCAGCGTCATACCCAGGTCCGACATGATAGTTTCATCATCCAGGCCGATCAGCTCCACGAGGTCCTGCGTTTCCTGGTCCAGGTCGCGCCACGGCTTGAGCCGCCGCTCAAGTTTAGCCTGTTGCTGGCTGACTTTCTGGGCATTGGCGGTATCCTGCCAGAAGTCCGGCTGTGCCATGTCGTGCCGCAAAGCCGTCTCTTGGGCATCTAGCTGTTCGTAATCGATTTTTTCCAGCGCATCCCGTAGCACCCGTTGTAGGATGGCGGCATCGTCCTTGATTCGCTCCATGTACCCGGGCCCTATGCCTTGATCTGCGCCAACGGACGCTCGACAGCCTCTAAGGGCACCAGCACCGGTTGGTCGCCGATTTGCCATAGTGGTGCTACCCTGGCCTGCAGATCTAGCACCTTGGCCTCCTCGACACGGGTCAGTGCGCCCATACCCCAGACGTTGTCGGCGAACATCGCCCGGGCGACGTCGAGGATACCCGACTTGGTGACGGCACCGATACGCTTGGGAATCTGATAATAATCCTCGATGACCTCATCGAAGAAGTAACGCTCGCTGTAACCGCTGGCGGTACCACCGACCGTCTGGGCGCCGCGCTGGTACCGGCCAAGGGCGTATGCTTGCGCGGCTTCGATTTCTTCATCACCCAGGCTGCCGTTGAAGACGCCGGTCAGCTCGCCGGTCATGATATCGAACAGCTCGGGGGCGTTCTTCGGGCTGACCTGGGCACCGAACCACCAACTGCTGGCCAGCTTAGCCTCGTGCACACCGCTGCTCATGCCATAGACCAGTCCCCGCTCGCGGGCCTTGCCCAGGATACGGCTGTGCAGCGTCTCGGTCAGCAAGGTATTGGCCAGATGCAAGGCATCGGACTCTTCGATGTCCAGACGCCGCTTGGCGAAGGTGTCGACGTAAAAATAGATATTCTTGACGGAAGAATTATGGATATACAGTGGCTGCTTAAGCGCGATCGGACGTTCATTAGGCAACGCGAAGCGCCGGCCTTTAGGCAGTTCGACGGCCTCCAGCATGGTGCGGATCGCCTCAGCCCGGCCCGGCGTGATGTTGCCGGCGATGACGAAACGCATGTTGTTGGTTCCATGGGTGTACTTGTAATGCTCCACGACGTCCTTGAGCTTGACGTTCTTCATGAGCTTGAGGCGTTCCTGGTCGGTCTTAGCCAGGAAGCCGTAGGCACCACGCAGCGCCAGGCTCAGATGGCGGAAGTGGTTGTTACTGCGGGCGTTGAGCTCTTCCCAGACATTGCCGAACTCGGCCTTGAATTCCTCGCGCAAGAACAACGGCTTGGTGATGGCCACGATCATCAGGTCAAGCACGCGCTCCCACTCGAAGTCGGCGCATTCGGCTTCGTAGTTGATGTCGTAGACGCTGGTGCTGGCGTTGCTGTAGGCACCGTTCTTTTCGATCTCGGCCTGAAAATCGCGGGCCCGCGGGATGCGCTCGTTAGCGCCGAGCAGCACGTGCTCCATGATGTGCGGCACTTCCCACTTCTTTTCATCGACCAGGTACTCACCGGCCCGGAAGTTGATCTCGAAAGTCATGACGTTCGCCGTAGGTACATGTATCAGCAGCCCTTTGGCGCCATTATCCAAAACCAGTTCCGAAACCGAGTGTTTCAAGCCGCTATCCTCCGTTTGCCCCTGTCATGATGACGGCGTATGGCCGTCGTCGCGTCCCCAGGGCGTTTTCAAAAATCTGCTATCTACTGTAGCACAGTTTTAGTAACAGCCACCGAAATGCTGTACCCAGATCAGCCCACGGCTGGACGGCGTCACGCCGACACCGAGGCCGACGTAGATCGGGTTGAGGATGTCCGCCCGGTGCGGTGGCGATTCCATCCATTGGATAAAGACCTGGCGGACGGTCTTTTGGTTCTGACCCAAATTCTCGGCATAGCACTTACCTTTGAAGCCTTTCTGGATGAACCAGTATGTGACGTCACGGCCGCAAGCAGTGTGGCTGAATTCACAATTGGCCACGTCCTGTGCCTTGGCGAGTGCGGATTGCATCAGCTGGTTGTCCTGCTTGGAGGCGGTCAGGCCATGGAAGCGCCGGGCGGCGGCGTTCATGCACTGGACGGCCTGGTATTGCAGATCGAGCGATATCGTCGGGTCGGTCTGGTTAGGACACTCTAACTCGTTGGCGATTTCCTGCGCCGGTGGCGGCGTGGTGTCAACCGCGGCAGGCGGTGGCGTGGCCGGCTTGGTCGGCGGCGGAGTCGGCGCCGGCGTGGCCACCGGTTGCTCGCTGGCAGCTGACTTGTCATCGGTCTGCGGAGCAATGCTGGACTGGCCGGATGCCTGTGCCGCCGTGAAGCGCGATAGCAGGATGGACAGGTCGGCCGAATCGACCTTGCCGTCACCGTTCAGGTCGGTCAGCTTATCCTGGGAGCCGTAGACGCTCAGCAGGCGGCTCATGTCGGCCAGCGTCGTCTTACCGTCCTGGTTGAAGTCGGTGCTGGTGCTACTGTTCTGCCCTGCCGTATCGAGCGGATTAGCAAAACTACGCCAGATGAAGACGCCGCCGATGACAGCCAGCACCAACGCGAAAGCTACTGCCGGCACCCAGTTGCGGGACCTGCGTAGCCGGCCGGCACCCAGACCCTGTGCCGATCTACCACGCTGGGCTACGGTCCGGTCATGTTGCTTACGGAATCGCTTGAAAATCGTGAAAGCCATAATCGTTATGCTTGATTATGGCATATAATCGGGCGGCGCGACAGACGAAGACCCGGCTATGCGGGCCGGGTCTTCGTAACAGTCGTAAGCTGATCGCTTATTTACGCTTGCGGGCGGTCGTCTTGCGCTTACGCTCGGTCTTACGGGCCTTCTTGCGCTTATCGGTCGCCTTCTTAGTCTCTTCCTGGACTACCGCCTTAGAAGCGCGGGCCGGCTTGAAGTCGTCGGCTTCGAACTTGTCTTCCTTCTGGTTGACCTTGTCGGCGTTGCTGATGCTGCCACGAGCAGCTTTGGTCAGTTCGGTCTCATGCAGCTCATCGGAGGCACTGGCGACCGGCTCGGCGTGATACAGGGCCCGTAGCACATCGTGACGCAGGCTGGACTGCATATCCTCGAATAAGGACTGGCCACGGCGACGGTACTCGACCAGTGGATCCTGCTGGCCGACGCTCATCCAGTGGATACCTTCACGCAGGTGTTCCATGTTCTCGAGGTGTTGCATCCACAGGTTGTCCAGAATCTGCAGGTACGCATCGCGTTCGACGCGGCGCATAAGCTCTTCACCGAAGGCACTTTCACGCGTCTCATACAGCTCACGGACTTCCTGCAGCAGATTCTTCTCGAACTGGCCGGCGTCACCACCGAACAACCGGTCCAGGCTAGCTTCGTCTAACGGAAAGACTTCGCGGACCATGCTCTCGAACTCTTCGTGCAGCAAGTGCGGCGAGTTGGCTAGCGCCTTGACCTCTTCCTCCACGAACAGCTTGATACGCTTGCTTATGTCCTGACGCATCAGGATTTCGCGGCGCATAGCGTAGGTAGCCTTACGGTGGCGGTTCATGACATCGTCGTACTGGACGACGTTCTTACGCTGGTCGAAGTGGAAGCCCTCGACCTTTTCCTGGGCCTTTTCAAGGTTACGGCTGATCAGACGGTTCTCGATCGGCATGTCATCTTCGATCTTCAGACGCTCCAGGATGCCAGCGATGCGTTCTCCGCCGAAGATACGCATCAGGTCGTCCTCGGTACTGACGAAGAATTGGGTCACACCCGGGTCACCTTGACGGCCGGAACGACCACGCAACTGGTTGTCGATACGGCGGCTCTCGTGACGTTCGGAGCCCAGGACGAACAGTCCGCCCAGGTCTTTGACACCCTCACCCAGCACGATGTCGGTACCACGGCCGGCGATGTTGGTAGCCAGGGTGACGGCGCCCTTCTGGCCGGCAGCTTCGACGATCTTGGCTTCGCGCTCGTTGTTCTTGGCGTTCAGCACCTGGTGCGGTACACCGGCCTTGTCCAAGGCCGCGCTCAGCTTTTCGTTCTTTTCGATGGACACGGTGCCCACCAGCACCGGCTGGCCCTTGGAATGCAGCATCTTGATTTCCTGGACGATAGCCCGGAACTTGCCTTCCTCGTTGCGATAGATGCGGTCGACCTTGTCGTTGCGGTTCACTGTCCGGTTGGGCGGGATAGCCACCACATCGAGCTTGTAGATCTGGTGGAATTCCTCGGCTTCGGTCAGAGCGGTACCGGTCATGCCGGACAGTTTCTCATACAGACGGAAATAGTTCTGGAACGAGATGGTCGCCAAGGTCATGCTTTCCTGTTGGACCTCGACGCCTTCCTTAGCCTCGATCGCCTGGTGCAGACCTTCGTTATAACGGCGGCCAGCTAGCAGACGGCCGGTGAATTCGTCGACGATGACGATTTCGCCTTCTTTGGTGACGACATAGTCCTTGTCGCGCTTGAACAGCGCATGGGCACGCAGCGCCTGTTGCAGGTGGTAGATCGTACGGATGTTGCTACCAGCGTACAGGTTGTCCACGCCGAGCACCTTCTCCACCTTCTCGATACCTTCGTCGGTCAGGATGACGGTCTTGCGCTTCTCGTCCACTTCGTAATGTGGATCTTTGGACAGCTGACGCACGACCTTGGCGAACTGGGCATAGGCATTACCGGTCGTAACCGACGGGGCGCTGATGATCAGTGGCGTACGGGCTTCGTCGATCAGGATGGAGTCGACCTCGTCGACGATGGCGAAGTGCAGCTCACGCTGGCGCAGCTGATCGGTCTCGCGGACCATGTTGTCGCGCAGATAATCGAACCCGAACTCATTGTTAGTGCCATAGGTGATGTCGGCGGCATAGGCTTCCTGACGGCTGATCGGCCGCAAGTGCTTCATACGCTCGTCATCATGGTCCTCATTGATGAATTCCGGATCATACAGGTATGAATGGTCGGCCTTGATGACGGCAGTGGTCAATCCCAGGAAATGGTAGACCTGGGCCATCCAGCCGGCGTCACGCTGCGCCAGGTAGTCGTTGACGGTGACGACATGGACACCCTTACCGGTCAGCGCGTTCAAGTAGACCGGCGCGGTAGCCACCAGGGTCTTACCTTCACCGGTGCGCATTTCGGCGACGTTACCCTCGTGCAGCACCATACCGCCGATGAACTGGACATCGAAGTGGCGCATGCCCAAGGTGCGGCTGGCCGCCTCGCGGACGGCTGAGAATGCATCAGGCAGGATGGCATCGAGCGACTCTTTCTTGAGACGGTTCTTAAGCACCTCGGTCTGCTCGCGCAGCTTCTTATCGGACATCTTCTTGTATTTGTCCTCGAGCGCGTTGATGTCGGCCACACGCTTACGCAGCCGCTTGACGGTCTTGGCCTGCGGATCGCCGAGCATTTTCTTGAAATTGATCTTCATCTTCTACCCTTCCGTAATAAAGCAACCCCACGCCATGCTGCTGCTTTGGACATTTCTCGAATAGCTTTCATTGTACCCTTTTCACTCTGGAAACGCGAGTAAGACAATCAACGGATGTGTCATGGGCCGTCCATATGTACGGTGCACGTACCATATGTGCCATGATCACTCATGACGAGTGCCTGCCCGTGGTATCGTATAGACATCATGAGTACTACTAAGACTGACAAGACTGACCGCCGACACGCTCCGAAGCCCACAACTCACTTAAAGCCCGCACGGCCCGTTTGGAAAGGCTTGTATCAGGAAACCGTCAGCGTCGCAGCAGGCATCAGGCGCGACCCCCTGCCCGCAGCGGCATACGTACTCCTCGGCTTATTAGCAGCCATGATCCCGTTCAGCTTCAACCTGGCCACGAGCGGCGGACAAATGGCCGTGTATGGAGTAGCACCCACGATCGCCGGGCTGCTCATAGCCATAATGGAGATACTGTTCTTGACGGCCTACGTGCGCAGCATGGTCGAATGCCACCGGCTGAACGTAACATATATGAAACAGCTTGGACGGACATGGTATGTCCGGGTCCTGGCCGGCTTCGGCTTGCTACTAGCCCTACTGGCGGCCAGCGCCATACCATTCCTGTTCGCGCTGCAGGCCTCAGCGCTGACGGGCTTGATAGCACTGGCCGTATTGTTGTACATCGGTCTGGTATTCACCTGGTTCGGACTGGCGCCGTTCCTGGCCGCCCTCGCAACCAGGTCCGGAATCTCACCGGTCGGATCATTCCAGCATAGCAGACGACTGTCCCGCGAGACACTACTGACTGTCTGGGGCTTGTTGTTCGGCACCCTGGTGACCATATGGGTGGCATCCGAGCTCAGCAGGGTCGTAGCCGGATTGAGCAACGCATTCATCGGCGATGCCTTTTACCGTGTCGTCAGTAGCTTGCTGACCATCCTGATATTCGCCTTGGCCATGCGCTTGGCCGTGGTTATCGGAGACCGCCGTGGCTGAAACGACCCATACACCTGAAGCACCACAAGCGGACAGTCCGGACAAACAGAAGGCAGTTCCCGAGCGTAGCCTGTCGGATATAATCAGTGATTTCACCAGCAAGCCACTGCCCCGCAGCTTGGTCATCGCCCTATTGGTCGCACTCGGCATCTCGGCAGTCAGCATCATCCTGGTCCAGACTTTCGACGGTGCGACGCGCATGCGGCAGTGGATCGAAGGCGCCGGAGCCTGGGCGCCCCTGGCATACATCGGCCTTAAGGCGGCGACATACGTCATCGCGCCACTGAGTGGCACACCGGTCAAGCTGGCCGGTGGCGCATTATTCGGGTTCTGGGACGGCGCGGTCTTCGTCTTGGCCGGTGATATGCTCGGGGCAAGTCTGAACTTCTGGATAGCCCGGCTGTTCCGCGACCGTGGTATCAGCCGCGTCGCTGGCAAAACGGCCATCAAGCAGATCGACGAGCTCACCGAGCACGTCGGCGGTTGGCGGGCATTGCTGGCGGCGCGTCTGTTCCTGTCGTCACTATACGACTTCATATCGTATGCCGCCGGTATATCCAAACTGCCTTTCAGTCAGTTCTTCTGGGTCAGCCTGCTGGCGGGTATCCCCTCCACGCTGTTCGCCGCCTGGATCGGTGATTCGGCTGTCAGCAACAAACCGTTCATGTACGGGTTATTCGTAGTCAGCGCCGTGGCGCTGCTCGTGATGCTGTTCAATCGTCGGCAAGGTCCGGGACGCTAAGCGTCCGGCTGTCCGTCACCCAACAGGGACTGACGGCGGAACCGGTTGATGATCCGGCGATGCAAGGCCGGAGAACCATGTTTGTCCTTGTATCGGCGCAGGCTGTGGCGTAATTTAGCTTCGGCGATGTCCACGGCGGCATACATGTTGACGGTAGACTCACTGACGGTGATGTTCTCGATAGGTACATGCAGTATGACTTCACAGACATACTGCTTCTTGTCCTTGGTCTTAGCGTCCTTCATCTTGACGACCGCATGGGCCGAGGCGCGCGCCTGACGTGGCACGTACCGGTCAAGATTGCCGATTTTCTTGGTGATGTATTTCTGTAGCTTATCGTCGACTTTGACGTGGATTCCGGTGATTTCAGTACGAAGCATGTTATACCTCCTGCCCGTTTGCCCTTTGCCTTCTACTAGGGAAGACGTTACATCAGTTCCCTACCAGCCATGTATGGCCGCAACACTTCCGGGACGGTGACATGACCATCAGCCGTCTGATAATTCTCGACGATCGCCTTGAGTATCCGTCCCAGCGCGAAGGCCGTGGCGTCATTGGTGTGCACCAGCTCGACCGAGCCGTCGGCACGTTTAGTGCGGATCTTAAGGTCCCGCGCCTGATAGTCGGTCATATAGTCGGCCGTGTGGGTCTCGCGGTACTTGCCTTGGCCCGGGAACCAGCAATCTATGTCGTAGCCGCTGGCGTTGGGTTTACCGATGTCGAAGGTGCACTTCTTGACCACCCTGTATGACAGACCGAGCTGTTGGACCAGGTATTCCTGGATGGCCAGCATCAGCTTGTGCTCGTCCAGACCGGTTTCCGCGGTGCTGAAGACCTCCATTTCCAGCTTGTCGAATTGGTGCATGCGGAAGATACCCTCGACATCCTTGCCATAGGTACCGGCTTCGCGACGGAAGCTGGTACTGTACCCGATGTAGCGGATCGGCAGTTGCTCTTCCGGCAGGATCTCATTCCAATACATGGTACAGAGGGTGTGCTCGGCACTGGCATTGAGCCATAGGTCGTCATCAGCCAGTTTATATGTCACCTCGGCGGCATTGAGCCGGGCTGAGGCCACGTATGGTTCAGTGCGTAGCACCGCTGGCGGCAATACCGGACGGAACGGTTTGGAAGAGACGTTCAAGCCGTTTTCCTTGACCAGTT
This sequence comes from Candidatus Saccharimonadia bacterium, assembly GCA_023268595.1. GTDB lineage: Bacteria > Patescibacteriota > Saccharimonadia > Saccharimonadales > UBA4665 > JALQUD01. The sequence goes on along the minus strand of JALQUD010000016.1, from coordinate 6,224 downwards.
TGGCGATGACCGACTCATCACCCAGGGTATGCATGACGAACTGCATGATGGCCAGCTGCAGCAATACCAGGTCACCTTTCAGATAGGCGAAACGGCTGCCAGAAATCTTAGCGGCCCGCTCCTTGTCGATCCAGTCGGCGGCCGATTCGGCTCCGAGCTCGTGATCATGCTTAGGAGTGAACTCAAAGTCCGTCGGTTCACCGACCTGCTTGGCGATGACATTCTCATCTTCGGTCGCACCGATCGGCACGTCCTGGAGCGGCATGTTCGGGACCGACGCCAACAGCGCCTCATATTGCTCACCGATAGCCTTCAGATCGGTTTCAATCTGGGCCAGTTCTTCTTTGAGCTGCTTGCCGGCGGCAACCTGTTCGTCGCTCGGCCGTCCGCCGCTCTTCAGTTTGGCAGCTAATTCGTTCCGGCGCCGGCGCAGTTCTTCGGCCTGGGTCAGGCGGGTGCGGCGCTCAGAATCCAGTGTCAGCAGCTCCCCTACGTTGACGTCGTAGCCTTTTTGTTTGGACTTTTCTTGGACGAATTCGGGATTGTCGCGGATGAACTGGATATCTAACATACCGACAGTATACCACCGTAAGGGCTGCTGTAGGATGTCAGCCGCGCGACTGCAGGGCTTTGAGGGTCAGCTCGGTGCGTTGGCGGGCATACGTACAGAAATCGCACGGACCACCCATGGCGGCGGTACCGATCGGCGGCATCTCATCCGACTCCATGCACTCCTTCATCTGCCGCAGGGTCGGCTCGACCCAATCATCTTTGGCCCGATATGGGATGACCTTGGTACGGAACTCGACCTTGTCATTGAACGCATCAAGGTCCATCCGGCCGTTGGTATACACGAAGTAGCCGGTGTCCTGCACCTGAAAACCGTTCTGGCGCAGTAGCCACTGGTAGACTTCCATCTGCCGCTTGTAGCTGATCTGCCATTCGCTGTTGATACTGACTTCACGGTCCTTGGCGGTCGCCTTGTAGTCGACGACGATCAGCTCGCCATCGTCATTGACCCAGATGTCATCGACCGCGCCGAAGACGTGCAGGTTGGTCGGTTCATGCACCGCCACCACACCGGTGAACGTCTCACGCCAGGTGTCCAGCTGTTCATGGGTGAACGGCACGGCCTTGACGCCGAACTCCACCATCAGCGGGTGCGGTTCGGCCTTGGCGCGATAACTGTCGAATTCCTTCTTGAATAACTCGTCGATGGCTTTGTTGATGTTGAACGGCGGACTGCTCGGCCGGGTTATCTTCAACCGCACATCCAACCAGAAACAGCGCGGACACTGTTTGAACAGCTCTATCTTGCTGCGCGACACCTTGAATGCGGCCTTCTGCCCTGGCTGGTACGGCAGGCTCCGTTCGCGGTTATACATATTCCAACTTCTCGCCATCATTCCCCTCTCTCAAATCCCTCTCGCGAATCCATGTCAGCCACGTGCCGCAAGCAACACATCACGTAATTGATCCGGCGTATCCACCAATACATCCGGATCGTGACGGGCCAGGACCTCATGGTTGTTATAACCCCAGGTGACCGAAACGGCCCGTACGCCAACCCGTTTGGCAGCTTCGGCATCACGACCCTCATCACCTACATAGCTGGTGGTCGCCAGGTCGATGCCATTACGTTCGATGACCCGGCGCAGCATCTTTGACTTCCCGAAGATACCGACATTGCCGTAGATGTGCTTGAAATACCCGTCCATGCCCTTGTCTTTGAGGAGTTTCCGGATATTACCGGGGCTGTTCGAGCTGATGATATACATCTGAATACCTTCGGCCTGGAGCGCCTTGAGCACGTCTTCCATGCCTTTGAACACCTCTATACCGTCCATCTTGCGGCGCATCTGGGCCCGCCCGCGCACCAATAGCCACGGCACTTTCCACGGTTTGATCCGCAATTCGCGCACCAGATGGAAAGCCGAGTAGCCCTTCAGCCTGACAATCTCATCCTCAGGATACGGCTCGGCCTTCTTGGTCAGCTTCTCGAAGATACGAATCGACGTCATGAACGTATCGGCCAAGGTGCCGTCAAAATCAAATATGACCGTATGGCTGGAGCGTTTCAGGGCTAGTATTTCCTCTTCCGGCCCGCTAAGCGGCCGCTTTACTGCCTACAATTGTACCAGTTAAACCGGTCTAATGTCCGAGTTCGTCCAGCTCAGCCTGCGGCAGGCTTATGGTTAATCGTCGTAACGCCTGATAGCTAGTGGCGGAGCCAAGAAGGCTTCAGCCTCTTGCCTGCCCATCAGGCGTGAACGGTCGGCATGACGGATCAGCGCCAGGCTTGGCTGGTGTTCAAAACCGGCGTACACCACATTGCGCTTGAGCTGCTTGGCAGCCTGGATGGCCGGAATCAGATCGGTATCGGACGAGATGACCACCGCCGTATCGTACTTCTTGGCTTGGGCCATGGTCACGATATCGACCGCCAGGCGTACGTCCACGCCCTTCTCGAAGAATCGTCCGCTGTGCTCTAGCAGGTAGCCTTTGACGATGGAAATATCGGCATGGCGCAGTTGTTCGAACAGCTTCTGCTGGTTCTTTATCAGTTCGCGAGTTTTTTCATGGTCCGCCGTACGCTTGGTGTCGCGCACCACTCCTACGTAATATCCGGCGTACACCAGCCGCTCGTCTTGCTGCAGCATGCTAGCCACCAGGGCGCGGTAGTTGTAGTGGATGAAGTCCATTTTATTCGGAATAAGCGTACGCAGCTTGAAATACAAGTTGGAGCCATCGATGAATACTGCTACCCGCCGCCGTTTGGCCGCCCGGGCCGGCCTGGCGGAAGCGGCCGTGTCGGTTGTGATTTCCGAGCTGCCGGCGACTACTTTGACTTCTCTGACCATAGTTCCCTTACTATATCATCCGTGTTACCCTCTGGCCTTCACCCGCATAGGTCATAGGTCAGGAAATAGAAAAGCCCTGGCTTGCAGTGCAGTCCAGGGCGGTTTAGCTCTTTTAGAATAACAACGTGATGGCGGCGTGTCAATCACGAGCATAAGTTTTATTCGCGGCTACCGGTATTGGTCCGCCCGGCAGGTCCGTAACTGATCGGCCGTCAAACCGGCATCCGCCAACGTAGCCTCGTCGAACGGCACGAACGCTTCGATGGTGCCAGCGGGCATGCCGCTTCCCGGGTCTGGCGCGAAGCGCAGCATCAGACGGTTATTGAACGGCTGGACACATATGACCGACCTGATGGCCGTGCGCCCCGATACCGCGCCGACCATTTCGGATTGGTCATTCTTATCATAGGCCGGTGTCAGACAATCCGGCGGCATGGCTGCTTCGCTGTGCGCCCGATACACATCAGGACCGACGTCATGATGATATGACTGTAATGGCGGCAGAGCCCTGCAGATCGGCCTATCCGTCGGTAATTGGTACTCCCAGCCTTCTGCGGACCCGGACTCACGGCCCTGCGGCGACGGCGTTTCAGTCACCGGTGTGAACAAAGCGTTGATGCTCAGGCACGTCAGTGCCGTGGCTGTAGCCACCGAACCAATGAAGCCGTAGGCTTCGACCTGTGCGTCTAGCCTGTCGTTCCGCTCCAATTGCGCTTCATCCGGTTTCTGCTCATACATGATATACCAGCGAGCCTATCACGATTCCATCCTGGCAGCCAGGCATAATATCTTTTCATAGTATTGACATTTTATCAATTTTATGGTAAATTACCTTTTGTAATCACAACGGACCAGGTGGTGAGAGACCTGACCGATCAGTGAGATAAGGAGTTATATATGAAGAAATCTATGCTTTTGGCTACGACTGCCGTTACCGGTGTCGCCCTGGCCGCTTCAGTTGCTGCCCCTGCTTACGCTTGGCACCCTGAAGGCAAGATCACTAAGTACGTTACGAATGTTACCGACAACGGTAAGATGAGCGACGCCAACACGTCTAAGGACGCCGTTTCGGCTAAGCCTGGTGACACGCTTAAGTACACCATTGTCATCGCTAACACCGCTGAAAACGCCAAGGACAACTACAACGACCTGGCCTACGTCAAGATGACCGACAGCCTGCCTGCCGGCGTGGAACTGGTCAGCGACGCAAGCAAGCGTACGATCAGCGAAGACCTCGGCACCATCCTGCCAGGTAAGAGCGTCACTAAGGAGTACACCGTCAAGGTTACTGCAAAGACCGACACCACCATCGAGAACAAAGCTTGTTTCACTGGTGACAGCAAAGTCAACGACAACCCCCAGAAGGGCTGTGACACGGCTAACGTCAAGGTAACCGTACCTCCGGCTCCGGTCACTCCTCCGACTACCCCTACTCCGACACCAACCTCTGAGACCCCAGCACCGGCTCCCGAGGCCCCAGCTACCCTGCCTGAGACTGGCGCCGGCAGCGTCATCGCCATGGCTAGCGTCGTCGCTATCGCCGGCTACGCCGCCAACATGCTGCGCCTGCGTTTCGCCGGCCGCCGCGCCTAACCTGTAGGAGACCATGCACATGATCATCCTCGGTAAAATCACCGTGATCGCCCTGTTGGCGCTGGCAACCGCCGCGCCGGCAGCGGTCATCATCACGGCCAGCCAGCCTCAGAAAGCCGACCAGCCATCGCAGACTACGGTCACCGCCCAGACATTACAGCCAGCCGCTTCCGGTAGCCAGCTGCAACTGACCGGCGACAGCCGCGACCTGCAGACCACCGCCGGCATGGACAGCCTGCAGCCTGCTGCCAGCATCCGCTGAACCCCTCCCCTCTGTTCCGCTACTTACACTACTCGTACTATTTGTAAGTACCGACCTTACGAAGTTCCTGCAGTTTGGACTTACCATGTGGCGACTTGCCGATAGCCTGGCTCATATCAGCCCCGCAATAGGCCTGGCCGCTGCTAGGAGAATGCTTGCCATCCTTCCACTGTCCCTGCTGGGGAATCTCGTAGACCACGCCATCGACGGCCACGTAACATTCGTGGCCGTCTTTGCCGTCATACTGCTTTATACTCGTGGCATCGAATGTTTCGGTACCTGCCGGGCCCATGCCCTCACCTGATTGCGATAATACTGAACGTGGATCAAATTCGCCAGATGGATTGCTGCCAATGGTCTTGGCGTACACCAAGCTACCACCGATCATCGCCAGGCCGACGATAGCGGCCAATATCACCAAACGATAGCGGCGCACCAAGGCACCTATCCCCTTGTCTGAATGGTCATGGTCGTGTGGTTTCGTCATCGGTTTCCCCTGATTGTGTTATGCGTTCTAGAATGTGGAGTAGTACCGTGTGACATCAGCATCACACTCCGCGACATACGGCTCCCCAAAAGCCTGGCAAAGTTGCCGGGCCTGCGCGTCGCTATGGAAGTATGATACGAAGTCGCGCTCCGCGCCAAGCATACAGTTACGGACAGCCTCCGTGTCTCCGGCCGGAGCTTGGAGACAATTAGCCAGCGTTCGGTTCACATCACTGTTGGTGCTGCCACTGGCATCACGGCCGATCGATTGGTAACAAGTGGCCGTATAACCGCTATCCGCCTTGGCGCATTCCTGGAAGGTCTTGGCGAAATCATAGCCGTTATGCTGTAGGATGTATGATGTCTGCATCAGATAGCATTGTTGTTTGAAGTCCTGTTCGACGTCCGTGCACGGATACAACGGCCGTGAAGCATCCAGGTAGGCCGATGTGCCGTCACCGCGTGCCGCAACCATGACGTTTTCCATGAAGACGCCGCCATAACATGACTCCTGCTCCCAGCTAGTCTTGGTGGCTTTGCAGAGCTGCAAGCCATTGAACAGATCATACTTGGCGATCGCCATGAGGCCATGGCCCAGTCCATGCACGCAGTTGAAGTGGTTGAACGAGTACGGTTCCTTGCGCGCGAACGACTCGCAGATGGTGGCAGTGCTCTTCTTGATGCTTTCGTCGCCCATCTTGACGATGGCCCGTTCGATCGCTCCGTGGTAGAAGCCCGACCAGCAGAAGTTGTCGCCTTCGGCGTACGCTTTCTCCAGGCTTCCCTGCTTCTCGTACGAGGTACGACCGACGATGTGCGCCAACTGATGACATTCCGACTTCACGAACGGATCATCATTGTATTCACGCTCCATATCGACGAAGGCCGCCTTCGGTCCCTGGTCATACGTCATCACGGCATAGTACTTGGCATAACACTGATAGTCGCGCGGTGTCTGTCGTTGACACTCCGACAGGCTTTGCGGGACATAGGCCGATTTGGTATTCGCGCCGCTGACTATC
>JALQUD010000169.1 GCA_023268595.1 Candidatus Saccharimonadia bacterium | reverse complement strand
CTGGTGCATAAACGCGACCGGTGGCGCTATTGAGAGAGTCGACCAGAACTTCGATTGCGAAGCGACCGTCACCGTTCTGATCGAACGAGAACTCGTTCTCCAACTCGATAAGCCCGAGGATATCAGCGTCGAGCGCTGCTATGGCTGTTGTCAGCTTTTCGAGTTGGCGTTCGAATTCCTCGACACTGTCGGCACCGCGAGGCTCCAACCTGTTCGGGCCGGACCTTGCATCGGGATCGCTATCTATGGTCGTGAAAAAGTTAAGCACGTTGAAGGAGGCAACCGACAACGACCCACCCACATCTTCTGGCGCGGCCCGACGGGGGTTGGTGCTGATCACAACTGTGTCGAACAAATCTTCAACCGGCTGAATGCGGTATTCCTCGAAGGTGTAGCTGAGAACGCCACCCAGCCCAGTTACCCGATCGCCGCCGCGAAAGCTGTTATCGGATGAGAATGCGCTCCCGTCAGGCAAGTGCAATTCGGTCGGATTCTGGTTAATTCGACCGTCGTCCAGAAGGATCGCTCGGGTCTCAAGTTCGGCCTGAAACGCCGCATATCCTTCGATGCTTGGCGCGTTCAACTGAGTATATTGGTAGGGGCGACTGTTGAGGCCGACTTCGAAATCTAGGCCTGCTGTCACAGTGTCA
>JALQUD010000168.1 GCA_023268595.1 Candidatus Saccharimonadia bacterium | reverse complement strand
CGGGCATTCCGATGATCTTTGCCGGGGATGAGTTCGGTCTGGATGGTTGGAATGGCGAGAGCTCTCGAACCCCGATCCCTTGGAACTCGGAGCGACCCACAGACCCGACCATGATTGAGACCTATGCAAGGCTCGCCCAGATTCGCAAGAAGCACCGCGCTCTGGTTGATGGATCAATGCGATTCCTTTACGCATCCAAGGAAGCACTGGTGTTTATCCGAGAGTCAAAGACGGAGTCGATCCTGGTCTGTGTTTCGCGGGGGAAGGATCGCAAGATCGAGTTTTCCAAGGATGCAATCGCCTCTGCGGAGCGGGCGGAAAACCTCTTTGGCAACGGCAATCTCAGGGTTGTTGGAGGCAAGGTTCGCTACGACGCAGTGGCTCTAGACCTGCAGATTTGGCGTTTGCCTAGCGCTGTTCGCTAGTGCTAATCTTTGCAAGGCTAAATGCCCCGATAGCTCAGTGGTAGAGCACTTCCATGGTAAGGAAGGGGTCGTCAGTTCAATCCTGACTCGGGGCTCGATCGTTTAGATCACGCGGCGGGGTAGCTCAGGTGGTTAGAGCGCACGGCTCATAATCGTGAGGTCGCGGGTTCGAGCCCCGCCCCCGCTACCAAACACCGAATAGTCTTATCCCGTGGTAAATCCAGAAATCCAGGGCAAGCGTTATCCCCGAACCA
>JALQUD010000167.1 GCA_023268595.1 Candidatus Saccharimonadia bacterium | reverse complement strand
AATAGTTTAGCAATTACTAAATTGGACGGTACTGCAAAAGGAGGAGTACTTTTAGGGATATCTGACCAATTTCAAATCCCTGTTAAATATATAGGTGTTGGGGAAGGAATAGATGATTTACAAATTTTTGATGCCCCAACCTTTGTAAAAACCCTCTTTACTACTCCATGAAAATCATAATTAAATTTTTACGAAGTTTATCTATAATTGTTTTACTCTTGGGAGCAATCTATTTATTAGGTCCTCGAGTAGAAAAACCTAATTTTGATCCTACACCTGTAATTATTGATGTTCCAATTCAAGAATTAGAAACTTGGATTAACCAAAAAGAAGAACAAGTTGGGAATGTTCGTCATGGAAATGCATCAAAAATTCTTTTTAAAGATTCCATCCCCAAAAAAACAAAATATTCGGTACTTTATTTACATGGATTTACAGCCTCTGGAAAAGAAGGTGAACCTGTACATAACATGGTTGCACAGGCTTTAGAAGCAAATCTTTATATACCTAGATTGTATGCACATGGTTTAGAGGAAGCAGAGCCTATGTTAGAATTTAATAATGAAGCATATTGGAATTCAGGGAAAGAAGCTTTGGCTATAGCAAAAGAATTGGGAGATCAGGTTATCGTTCTAGCAACATCGCATGGGGGTGCGCTAGCCCTTAGTTTAGCCAATGATCCTGATATTG
>JALQUD010000166.1 GCA_023268595.1 Candidatus Saccharimonadia bacterium | reverse complement strand
AAAACGCAAAGACCACGGTCGCATCCCAAAGAACCACAGCATTTATCGGTAGGTTTGCAACGCTGCCATACATCAATTGCGAGATGGGCCAGATATACATCAACGTATTGACGAAAACGACACACATCGAAACCAACCAAGCTTCTAGCAACTGGAGTTTCAAAAATTTAAGACAAATCAGTAAAGTGAGCAAAAATAACAATATTTGCGCTAGAGCATACAGACCGAGCGATTGAAACAATATTCCCGAGATATTCGTATTCATAATTAAAGTGAATATGAGGGCCGGTTGGAAAACCAAAAACCCAATTTTATTCAGAGTCGATGCCTCTTCTCGCGATATGATTTTGTATTTGCCAAGGCAAAATCCCAAAAGAAGAACCGAAAAGATCGGGAAAATATCATTTTTGATAATTTCAAGCATAGGAAAGCTACTCTTGGACAAGGTTAGGTGACATCGCAAACTGTTAAATAGCTGCTTAATCTTACGATGAAGATCTAATTTATCTCAGCCATAACAAACACGACCAACGCGGCATTCGCGCTTCGATTTACACGTAAAGAATTTCTACTCTATATCCAAATCTCGGAAAGTGTACGCAAACTTCTCCAAGATCCGGATCGCTTCGCGTCAGCGAGATGGTATCATGGTCGGCATATTGGAGCATTCCCTCTACAGGTTGTTCACCACCATCTACATCGGGCGATACT
>JALQUD010000165.1 GCA_023268595.1 Candidatus Saccharimonadia bacterium | reverse complement strand
CGCTACAAGGGTTCCGGTCCCAAACTTCACGATGGTGCCCTCTGCCCCTCCCGCAGAAGAGACGGCGGACGTCTCCACATTGAAGTCGAGCTCCGCGCCATCGATAGGACCCTGGACGGTGGCCTTGATGGTGTCCGAGAAAGACAACTGTCCGCTTCCGTTGGTTACCATCGGCTGGCTTGCCGTACCGTCTGCCTCGGGGAGGGTAAGGGTATACGTCGCCGCAGCAGAGTGGGCTGGGCCCTTCACGGTGACGCCATGCGTGTTCTGCTCGCAGTTGAAGCGGAGCGCACCCGGATTCGTACCGGAGGCGTCCTGGTTTCCTTTCAATTCCACGAAGCCGGTCCCGTTCGGGTCCAGGGTGATATTGCCGTTCGTGGTGGCGGTGTTAATCTCAAAAGACTGGACGTCGAGGTTCCCTCCAAGTTGGGGGGTGGTGTCATCGACTACCGCGGCAATCCCTGCGGTTCCGTTGGCGGCGGCCGTAATCCTTCCTTGGGCGTCTACGGTAATGTCTGCGTTCGTATACGATCCCGCCGTGACTGCTGTGTCATCGAGGTCCACGGTAATCGTCCCGGAGGAGGTAATCGGTCCCCCCGTAGAGGTCAATCCCGTACCCCCGGAGACATCGACAGACGTCACCGTACCCGCTCCTGCACTCGTAAACTCCAGCGCCGTACCGCCTGAATTGACGGCCACCACTTGCCCCGCCGTACCC
>JALQUD010000164.1 GCA_023268595.1 Candidatus Saccharimonadia bacterium | reverse complement strand
GGCAAAGGCGCTGGATGTGCCGCAGGAGGATGCCCACACAACAATGATCTTTGACGGTCGCTGGAAATACATCCGCTGCGAAACCTTCCGGCCCGTGCTGTTCGATCTGGAAACTGACCCCAAGGAACTGACGGATCTTGGCGCGTCAGACCTGCCGGAACACCAAGAGGTGCGCCGCCGGATGGAGGCTGCCCTTCTGGACTGGGCCACGCGGCATCACACAAGGATCACCGCAACACCGCAAGTGCTGGCCCGCCAGAAGATCGCGGCAGAATCCGGCATTCTCATCGGGTTCTGGGACGAAACGGAGTACGAGGCGGTCACGGGTAAGGCCTTCACCAGCCTTACACCCGTGGGTCGCCCCGACTGAAAGGCGCGGCTAGACCGAGATCACTCCGGGGCCACCCGAATGCAGCTCGCGCACAGCGTCCGCGAAATTCGTGCGCATCGCCCGCTGGTTCAAGGACCCTTTCTCGGTGATTTCCCCCCGGTCGAAACTCGGTGTCTCGTTGAGCACAAGGATGCGCCGCACCCGGCTGGCCGATCCGGTTGCGGCCTTGGCGGCCTGCGTCAGCTTCTCGGTCAAGGCTGCCGTCAAACCTGCCTTGTCCATCTTGGCCGCATTCTCTGACAGCAGCACCAACGCGCCAAGTTCGGCCTCGTTTTCGCCGGTGATGACCGCATCGCGGATCAACCCGTCCATCGCATCGACCAAGGCTGCGCGAAC
>JALQUD010000163.1 GCA_023268595.1 Candidatus Saccharimonadia bacterium | reverse complement strand
AAAGCTGGCGGCATAGGTGTCATTCATAGAAATTTAGAAATTAAAGAACAGATTAAAGAGATTCAAAAAGTAAAAAAAAATAAATTATTAGTTGGTGCTGCTGTAGGAGCGGGTCCAAATGAATTAAAAAGAGCCGAAGCCATATTAAAAGAAGGAGTTGATTTAATTGTAGTAGATACAGCACACGGACATACAAAAAAAGTTTCAGAAATAGTTAAACACATTAAAAAATTAAAAAATAAAAAAATAGCTCTATGTGCAGGAAATATTGCAACTGCTGAAGCTGCTAAGTTTTTAATTAAATTAGGAGTTGATATTATAAAAGTTGGAATAGGGCCTGGGTCAATATGTACTACCAGACTAGTTGCAGGAATAGGAGTACCACAGTTAAGTGCAATCTTATCAGTAAGAAAAGGTGTTAAAAATAAAAAAGTAAAAATTATTGCAGATGGTGGGATTAAATATTCTGGAGATTTAGCAAAAGCCTTTGCAGCGGGAGCTGATGCGGTAATGATAGGTTCTTTATTTGCAGGAACAGATGAAACACCAGGTAAATTAATTAAGAAAAATGGTAAATAATTTAAAAGTTTTAGAGGGATGGGATCAGTAGGAGCAATGAATAAAGGTTCTGCAGATAGATATTTTCAAAGTAAACAAAAAGATAGTTCTAAATATGTACCCGAAGGTGTTGAGGGTTTTGTTAAATATAAGGGTGATGTAGGAACTATAATCTATAAATTAATTGGTGGTTTAAAATCTTCTATGGGTTATCTT
>JALQUD010000162.1 GCA_023268595.1 Candidatus Saccharimonadia bacterium | reverse complement strand
CACAGTGTCACGCATCGCACCTCCTAGCTTTTTGTGGCAATGAAAAACCCCCGCCCACTCTCATTGTGGTCAGGGGCTTTTACAAGCTCATAGGACTACTGGCAGCTGTCACACTGCAGCAGATCCATGGGATCTACTGGTACTGCGTAGCCTCCAACGGTGTCTTCGTTCATGGTGGCCTCCTTACTTCTGCAACCAAATCGGCCGGACCACCACTATATACCCGTAATCACACCCCTGTCATTACCCCATATCTTGTGGTTTCGGCGTGTCGAACGGATTAGACGTGAGCAACCCGCAGATTGCGAGATCGCCGAAATGCGGAACTCAGAGTGGTACACCCCCCGGGACTCGAACCCGGAACCCACTGATTAAGAGTCAGTTGCTCTGCCAATTGAGCTAGAGGTGCTTGAAACCATTAGCGTATAACAGTTCCGTAGCGGGGGCGGGGCTCGAACCCGCGACCTCACGATTATGAGCCGTGCGCTCTGACCAGCTGAGCTACCCCGCCGCATTGGATGTTGCCATCCGAGCCCCGAGTCAGGATTGAACTGACGACCCCTTCCTTACCATGGAAGTGCTCTACCACTGAGCTATCGGGGCGCGCCTTAGAGGCGAAACAACGCTTGAGATTAGCACCTCATTCCGAGCCCGGGCAAACCAGAACCGCCCCCGAGAAAATTTGATTCAAAGAAGTTTGTGGGGCTCTATTGAGCGTTTTCTTGCAACCAGGTAAACGGGTCGAGATACACCCCGTCGATGCGGATTTCAAAGTGCAAG
>JALQUD010000161.1 GCA_023268595.1 Candidatus Saccharimonadia bacterium | reverse complement strand
ATAAGGAGTCACAACTAATCCATAGCTTGCACCTGATTTAAAGGCGTGCTTAGTAAATTCTAAAGCTTCTTTGGTTGAATTAGAACCTGTTCCAGCAATGACTGGAATTTTTTTTCCTGCAACACTTACGGCAAACTCAACTAATCTCATGTGCTCATCATGAGACAGTGTAGGAGATTCACCAGTAGTTCCGCAAACAGTTACACCAGATATGCCTTCCTTGATTTGCCAATTCAATAGCTTTTCAAAACAATCAAAATCAACCTCGCCACTTTTATCAAATGGGGTAATAATTGCAGGTATTGATCCTTTTAACATTTTAGATTTTTTATCATTTCTATTTTGACTTATTTCTTAAAAAATTCACTTAAAAATTAAGTCTGGCGGAGAGAGAGGGATTCGAACCCTCGGTACAACTTGCGTCATACGGCGGTTTAGCAAACCGCTGGTTTCAGCCACTCACCCACCTCTCCGAAGGTTTAAGCTAATTTAAACAGTAGCCGCAATATAGACAAATTAACTTATTTGTCATGCATATTATAGCATATAAATAATTATAATTTGAAAATATTTATTTACTTAACTTTTCAAGTAAAATTTTGTTAATCAACTTCGGATTGCCCTTACCCTTAGTTGCCTTCAGACACTTGCCCACAAAATAACCCAGAACTCTATCAGAACCACTCTTAAACTTATTTATATTATCCTCTTCGCCTACTAAGGCATTATCAATAATTTGTTCAAGTTCATTCGTATCAGATACCTGTTCTAGACCCATTTCTCTGACTAAAT
>JALQUD010000160.1 GCA_023268595.1 Candidatus Saccharimonadia bacterium | reverse complement strand
AGTGGTAAGAGGTTTACCAACTTTGATACCATTGGCATGTGGATTGTTCTTTTGCCTTTCTTTGTATTCAAACAGAGCAGGCACAGTTTGCTTGTAATCCACCCAAACAATATTTTCTTGTTGTGTCCTATCTACGGGCAAATCCTCATAGTAAACTTTCAAAGGTATTTCTTTGGGCCAATGTTGGGCGAATCCTTCTATCATTCGCTTGCCATATTGCTCATAACCCTTGCTGTTAAATGTTGTAATTACAGTGATAGACATCGTAGTAGTTATGGTGTTGCAGTTGCCAGAATGTGCAATACGGAACTTGCAGACTGATAGATAAGTGATATGTCCAATAGAAAAATTGAAGTTGCAACAACATACAACAAAAAGTATTATGATTTGGTTGCAAAACGCATGGTGGAATCCTTTGTCAAGTATTGGCCCAAGGATGTTCAATTGCATGTGTACTGGCAAGAACAAGAACCAGAAATATTAGAAGACAACATAGTGTATCATGAACTATACAAAGTTCAACCACAGTTGAAAGAATTTGTAGATAAATGGAAGGATGATCCAGAAAAAAATGGTTGGCGAGCAGACAGACAGAAATGGGTTTGGAAAAATGATGGTGTCAAATTTTCACACAAAGTATTTGCACAAACACACAGGATAAAAAATTCAACTGCTGATTACATACTGTATTCCGATGCTGACACAGAATACGTTGCCACTCCAAACTTCGATTACTTGGAAGAAATCTGTCCAAGCGATTCATTATGCACATTTTTTGACAGACCAAAGTTTAGAGATGAA
>JALQUD010000015.1:8845-15471 GCA_023268595.1 Candidatus Saccharimonadia bacterium | reverse complement strand
ATGTGTTTATGCCGACGTAGCCGATTGGCATCAGGCCATGACCCTTTTGGAATGCGGTCACCGCCTGGGTGGTGATGCTGCCGTAATAACCGGTGGGCTTGGCAGTGAAGTAGCCTTTCTGGGCTAGCATCTGCTGAAGCTGCATGACACAGTCGCCTGATTCACCCTGACGGATGTAGCGCTTGTCGGCTGAAAAACAGGATTGGGCGGTTGGAGCGGCTGAAGTCTTTGCGGCGTCGATAGCGATGACACCGCCGGTGATAAGTGCGATCAGCATGCCGCTGACGATGCCAGCCAGCATACTGTTCTTTCGGATAAGTCGGATCATGTGTGTATTACTCCCTATAAATATGACAAAAGGCGCGGTGGCGCCTGGTTTAGCTATATATTATAGACTAAAACAACTTAAATTCCTAATCTGTGGGAATTCTTACAAGCCTCTGCTACAATCTGGTGGGTAAGGCGCCGTGGCGGAGTGGTTACGCAGCGGTCTGCAAAACCGCGTACACCGGTTCGAACCCGGTCGGTGCCTCCACGTTACATCCGGTTCTTTAAAGCATTGTGATCATGCAGTAAACCTACTAGTCTCTATTCTATAACTTGAGGAGTTGTGGAATGGGTGGCAAACGATCTTGGACTGATGATCAGCTTATTCATGCGGTTGAAAAATCAAGAAGCATCAGAGCTGTGCTAATTCTTTTGAAGCTCGTGCCTGCCGGAGGCAACTATGATCAGGTAAAAAAGCGCATACTTGAATTAAAAGTCTCCACGGAGCACTTTACTGGTATGGGATGGCGTGTAGCGTCAACCCGTCCGACATTCCTGGCGACACCGCTCGATGAGCTTCTCGTATTGGGCAGCAATGTCCAAAGCTATAAGCTTAAGAATCGACTTTTCATGGTTGGTCTTAAATCGCCAGTCTGCGAATTGTGCGGATGGGCGGAGCAATCGGCTGACGGCAGAGTACCTGTTGAGTTAGACCATATAAATGGCGACCACATGGATAATCGGCTCGATAATCTAAGAATATTGTGTCCGAACTGCCATAGCCTACAGCCAACTCATAGGGGTAAGAACAAGCGGCGCAAATGTATCGTAAACGTACTAATTAGTGAAGCTGAATGATTTGCAATAATGACGCGCGGGTGGTGTAATTGGTAGCCACGCAACACTTAAAATGTTGTGCCCTTAACGGCGTGCGGGTTCGATTCCCGCCCCGCGCACCACTGGAATCACCCTGGTCATCGTACAAAAACCGCTTAGTAGCGGTTTTTTTGTTGTATCCGGGCATCATAGAACTCGCTCTTTGATGAGGCCTTGTACACAAAACGTCACAAGCCGGCTACACATTGACGGCTACGCGGCCGGCTAAGCGTGAGTATGATATGCTTACGGTAACGAAAAGACCACGTAATGAAACAGGCAAAAACCAGTACTGGCATACCAGCCCGCATGCGGGCTGGTAGATTGCGCACCCTGTTCGGACGACCTAATGCCTTGGCCAAGCCATTGATCATCGCCGCCGTCCTGGCGATAGCCGGTTTGATCTTCCTCTGGCAGTCCTTCGCCGCCGTCAATCCCAACCTCCAAGGCGACCTGAACGGCGATAACAAGGTGACTATCTCAGACTTATCAATCTTACTCAGCAACTTCAACAAGACCGGTGACGCCGCCGATCTGAACGGTGACGGTAAGACGACCATCGCCGATCTGTCAATCTTATTGAGCAACTGGGGAAAGACCTATAGCGGTGGCGGCACTACGCCACCACCGACGACGCCGCCGACTACTCCACCAACCACGCCGCCCACCACCCCGCCGACGACGCCGCCGGCCGAGGGCACCCGGAACGTGGCTCCCGGTATTTCCAAATCGATCGTCATGGATGCCAGCCGCACCAACTCGCAGGACATCGCCGACATCAATGACCTGGGTGCCGTCTGGGTCCGTGGCTGGATGAACTGCGACGACGCATCGCGGTTGTCATCGGTGATCAAGCAGCTTAAGGAGTCCGGCAGGACATACTTGCCTTCATATAACTGTCCGCTCAGTGTCGGGGTCGATGATTTCAAGTCCAAGCTGGCGGCCGACGTCAAGGCGCTGATGCCGCTCGGTATCCATGCCTGGGAGATCGGTAACGAGATGAATGGCGGCTGGACTTCCCAGAATAACTACTGCAACAACAACTCGACGCTGACTTTCGATTGTGCCGAGAAGGAATACCAGGTCCGTTTGAAGGCGGCCTATGAGACCATCCACGCCGTCGACCCGCAGGGTGTGGTGATCTATGGCGGGTTGGCTAGCTGGGACAAGACGCTAGGGCCATGGATGGACGAATTGATGTCGGACCCGGAAAAACCGTGGAATTATATGGATGCCTTCGGCTTCCATCCGTATGGCAGCACCGTAGCCGAGTCGATGAAGACCATGGACGTCATCAAAGGTTATATGGAGAAGGAACCGGAATTCGCAAAGAAGCCGATCTGGATCACCGAGGTCGGTTGCTGGACCAGTGGCCTGGGCTCGCAGCAGAACACGCCGTGCAGCCCGCAGACCGAAGCTGCCAAAGCGTCATATTTGAAAGGGTTGTTCGACGCCATGAAGGTCTGGAACAAGGGTACGACCTTTGAGATCCGGGCGCCGATCGCCTGGTACATCCTGCACGAGAATGGCGGCAGTCCGGCCGGCTTCGGCCTTAAGAACGGCGGCAGCAAACTGCAGGCTTACGACGTCTTCAAGAACTATCAGTTCTGATATACTTGGCGTATGACCGATTGCCGTTTCTGTACCCAAGCCGACAAAGCCCTGCGTGAGAACGCGACCGCCATGGTGTTGCTGAGCGACCCCCACAAAGTGCCAGGGCATGTATTGGTGATGCCTAAGCGGCATATCGAAGAGCCATGGGACCTGTCGGCGGAGGAGCTGCAAGACATCTTTGACCTCATCTTCTACATCGAGCAGCGCTTCCTCGGCAAACTCGGTGACGGTATTGACATCCGCCAGAGCTACTGGCCGTTCAAGCAGCCCGATAAGATCAAGGCCAACCATGTGCTGTTCCACGTCATCCCCCGTTCTAAGGATGACTACCTGTTCCAGGTGTCTGAAGCCAACAAGCCCGATGATCTGTACGCCGACCTTGATGAGACCGAGGGTGACGCGGTCGCCCGTCTCTTGCGCTAAACAGCGCGCCAGTGCTACGGTTATAGGCATGAATGTCCAGACTATGTCCATGCTCCGTATGATGCCCCGGCGGGCATAGTCTTTTCTCCTTGGAACTTTCTCTTTACAAATAAGCCCGGAACCGGGTCTAAAACTTCTCTAGCTGAGGTACAATACAAGCATGAATTATTACGTCACTACTTCGATTCCGTATGTCAACGGTGAGCCGCATCTGGGGCATGCCATGGAGTTCGTGATGGCCGACGTCCTGGCCCGCGCCGCCCGCCAACAAGGTAAGCCGACCATTTTCAGTACCGGTACTGACGAACACGGCGGCAAGATCGCTGAGAAGGCTATCGAACTCGGTTTGCAGCCACAAGAATTCGCCGACCAGATGAGCCAGAAGTTCCGCGATCTACAGACTGCATTGAACCTGAGTGCTGACCGCTTTATCCGCACTACCGACAAGGGGCATGAGCAGCGCGCCCAGCTGATTTGGAATGCCATCGCCAAAGACATCTATAAGAACAAATACGTCGGTTGGTACTGCACTGGCGACGAGGAGTTCTTTACCGAGACCCAGGTTAAGGCTAACAATGGTGTCTGCCCTGACCACAACCGTCCGTACGAAAAGATCGAAGAAGAGAACTATTTCTTCCGTCTGAGCGCCTATGGCGAACAGATAAAGCAGGCCATCGCCAGCGAAGAGTTTGAGGTCGTACCTAAGAGCCGGCGCAACGAGATCATGTCAGTCATCAACGAAGGTCTGCAGGATGTCAGCATCTCGCGGCCGGTCGATAAGATCGAGTGGGGTATTCCGGTGCCGGGTGACAAGACACAGGTCATGTACGTCTGGTTCGAGGCGCTGCTCAACTACATCACGGTGCTCGGCTACCCGGAATATCAGGACTACCAGGATTATTGGCCGGCTAACGTCCAGGTCATCGGCAAGGGTATCCTGCGCTTCCACGCGGCTATCTGGCCGGGTATCCTGCTATCGCTTGGTGCACCGCTGCCTAAGAAGCTGTACGTCCATGGTTATGTGACCGTCAATGACCAGAAGATGAGCAAATCGCTTGGCAACTCGGTGTCGCCGTTGGAAGTCATCGATGCATACAGTGCCGATGTGTTCCGCTATTACTTCCTGCGCCACGTGCCGTCGTATGATGATGGCGACTTCTCATGGGACAAGTTAGCTGCCGCATATAATGGTGAGTTGGCTAATGAGCTTGGTAACTCGGTGCAGCGTACCAGCGCCATGATCCTGAAATATCAGAAGGGTGTCATCGGTGACATTCCGGCCCCGGAACATGATTTGGCGGCTTATGCCGAAGCTTTGGAGCGTTGCCAATTCGACCGGGCGCTCGATGAGGTCTGGCGCCAGGTGCGCGGTCTTAACCAGTACATCGATGAGGTCAAGCCGTGGCAGATCGCCAAGGAAGGTGATGAGGACCATTTGCGCGAGGTTTTGGCTTACCAATGTAGTAACTTGCTAGAAATCGCCGACCTGCTTGAGCCGTTCATGCCTGACACGGCGACCCGCATCCGGGCAATTTTCTCGGCAGGTGTGGTCCAGCCGATCGAAGGCACGTTGTTCCCGCGTCTTGAAGAATCATCGGCTACTCCAGCGGCGTAAGGCTTGTCATGGAGATCGTTGATACGCATTGCCATATCCATGAGATCCTGTCCGGTGACCGGGCCATGGCCGAGGTGCCGGTCCACGATAAATGGCACAAGGCGGGTAAGACCGATCCGGACGTGGTCATCGCTGATGCTGCCGCTGCCGGCGTGACGCGTCTGGTATGCGTCGGAACGACCGTCGAAGACAGCGAGCTGGCTGTGGCATTCGTGCAGGATCGTGATAGCTGTTGGGCGACCATCGGTATTCACCCGCACGAGGCAGCCCGCTACCGGGGTGACCACGCAGCCTTGGAACGTTTTGAAGCGCTGGCGACCCGGAACAAGGTGGTGGGTGTCGGCGAGTGCGGCTTGGACTATTACTATGGACACTCGCCGAAGGAAGATCAGATCGCCATGTTGCGGTATCAGATCGAGCTGGCACTCAGATATGATCTGCCTATGACATTCCACGTGCGCGATGCCTTTGATGATTTCTGGCAGGTCTTTGATGAATACCAGGGCATCCGCGGCGTGGTCCATAGTTTCACGGCCGACAAGCACGTGCTGGCTCAGGCTTTGGAGCGGGGGTTGTACATCGCACTGAACGGCATCATGACCTTTACCAAGGACGCCGGGCAACTCGAGGCTGCACGGCTCGTGCCGCTTGACCGGCTCGTTGTAGAAACTGATGCTCCCTACTTGACTCCGAAGCCATACCGTGGTAATATATGTGAGCCAAGACATGCGGCAACGACACTATCGTTCGTCGCGAACCTATATCAGACAGACAGTGTTACAGAGGCGGAAGTGGCTCGCGCCACGACGGCGAATGCCCGCCGGCTCTTCAACCTGGCTTAATGCCGTTTTGGTCTCAAAGCTATGAAATTCCCCAATTTCCTACCGATTAATGGCGGCCCCAACGCTATCCCCGGCAAACCCGGCAAATACGTTGAGGCACCAAAGTCTATGATGCACGAGGTGGCGGGCGATCTGCCGCCGATGGCTATCGAGCGCGAAGCCGCAGTACTGGGTTCCGCGGAGCGTATCCTGGCACTGGCGCGTGCGCGTCTGGGCGGCAGCGCCGTGGCAGCTATCCAGGAGTCAGCTGCCGGCCAGCAGCCAGCAGTCCCATCGGCACCACCGGAAATCCAGCCTAACAGCCAGCAGGCCATGCCAGCCGTTGCCGCCCTGGAGCAGAGTAGCGGCTTCTGGAATGCTAATGACCCTGACGAACAGCGGCTCATGAAGAGTGCTGCCTGGGCTGGCGACACCGTCCAGGAACAAGCCAATCCGGCCGCTTTGCGCACCACGGTGGAAAGTGCTGATGACTTCTTCCGCCAGGACTTCCAGATGATGCCACAGCAGCCAGCACAGCAGGCGCCGCCGATGGAAGCCGGCTGGTCTAAGACCGACCAGGACTTCCTGCAGGAAGCTGGCATCGCCAACCCGGTCGTCGATGAGACGCGGGTGATGTGGGATGATCTGGACCGGATGGCAGAGATGGCTCCAGTCACGGAATTCAACGTCGAGAATTACGCCGCCGCAGCACAGCAGCGGGCCGATGATGCCCGCCGTCTGGCCGAGGACGCCCACATACAACAGTACCCGGATTATGGAGTGCAGGAAGACTATAGGTTGGCCGCATGAACCTGCTTGCCTCATTGATCAACCCGCAGCAGGCCGCCGATGAGCGCCGGGCTGAGATTTATAAGTCACTGATCCACTGGGAAGGTCAGGTCGGTGGACAGTTGTTCGGCCAGCTGCCTCAGGGTGGCCGCCGCGAATTCTTCTGTCTGGACGAGAACACCTGGGTCTGGCACGAGGACTGGACTGATAATGCCGGACGC
>JALQUD010000015.1:0-8835 GCA_023268595.1 Candidatus Saccharimonadia bacterium | reverse complement strand
CATGACCACCCGCTACGATGTCCGCCCCAACGCCGTCGTCAAATCACAGGGCAGTAACACCTATGAAGCTCTGACCGATGATGAACTGCGTAACTTCCTGGCCGCGGTGCTGATGTACCAGCAGAAGGTCGTGCCTGAGCTACGCCGTATGGCTAATCTGGGTCGATAGTCTAACGGTCCGGTCCACATGATGGGATACCACTATTTTGACCACGCTGCCGCTACGGCGATGGATGAGCGGGTGGTGCAGGCGATGTTACCGTTCATGTCAGCTACGTTTTATAATCCGTCAGCGACGTACGGTCCGGCCAGACAGGTTTCAGCCGAGTTGGAATTGGCACGGGCGCGCGTGGCCCACTGGTTGGGCGCACGTCCCAGCGAGGTAATCTTTACCGCCGGTGGTACCGAGAGTGATAACCTGGCCATCCATGGCGTCATGGCGACGGCGCTTCGCTCCGACCCGTCCGCCAATCTGGTCGTGACCGCTATTGAACACGACGCCGTTCTGCGTCCGGCAGACAAGTATGAAGTACACATAGCGCCGGCCGATAGCCAAGGTATGGTGAAAGTCTCCGAGTTGGCTGCGTCCATTGACGGCCATACCGCGCTCGTCAGCGTCATGTACGCCAATAATGAAGTAGGCACGATACAGCCGCTGCGTGATGTGGCGGCAGTGGTATCCGCTGAACGCGACCGGCGCCGGGCTGCCGGTAACCCATTGCCGATCTATCTGCACACTGATGCCTGCCAAGCGGCTAACTATCTGGACCTGCACACCGCCCGGCTTGGCGTCGACCTGATGACGCTCAATGGCGGTAAGATCTACGGACCGAAGCAGTCCGGCGTATTGTACGTGCGTGGCGGCCTGGAATTACAGCCGACGATCCACGGCGGCGGCCAGGAGTCGGGTCTGCGTAGCGGCACCGAAAATGTGGCTGCGGCCATCGGCCTGGCTGCGGCACTGGACCTCGTCCAAGCGGAGCGACAGGGAGAAGTGCATCGGTTGCAAGCATTGCAGCGGTTGTTCATCAATGAAATCTCTGTCCGCATACCGGCTGCCAAGATCAACGGCTCGCTCAAGAAGCGGTTGCCGAACAACGTGCATCTGACGCTGCCTGGTACCGACAATGAGCGCGTGCTGGTCAAGCTGGAAGCTGCTGGCATATTGGCGGCCGCCGGTTCGGCCTGTAGTGCCAGCTCCCAGGAGCCGTCCCACGTGTTACGGGCTATCGGTCTGAGCGACGACGAGGCGCAGGCTAGTCTGCGTTTCAGTACGGGTCGGGCTACCGACGAGGCCGCGGTGCGCGCGGCCGTGGACGCTCTCGTCAGCTTGGCCTGACATCAGGATTAACGCATCAGCCGCATGAAACACCGGCTCGCAGTTCTTTGGTCGTTCCATGTGGTGGCGCTTTCGGGTATACTTGACATATTACTGTATTCCACTTATGACTTTGAACAAAAACCTCAAACAGCTGGTCATGGACATCCGGAAGACCGCGGGCGTAAGCCTGGTAGCGGTGCTATCGGTGTTGTCTATGTCCGTTCCAATGATCATGGGTACGCCGGTGTCAGCAGCTACGCCGCCGGCTACTCCGGGATCTGCGACGGCCAAGACCGACGAGGCCGCCAGCACGCCGCAATCGACCGGAACGGTCCAGAGCTATGCGTCGGATAAGCCGTTGCAAGTGGGAACTGTCCTGCAATTAGAGGGTAGCGGCGACAAGGCGACGGTGTCGCCATCCAAATTCGACAAGGCCAGCCAGATGTATGGCGTGGCCGTCGACCCGCGGTCGCTGCCGGTGACAGTGTCTAATTCAGGTCTGAAGAATGAGACGTTCGTGGCGGCGAGCGGCACATACAACGCATTGGTCAGTACGCAGAACGGGCCGATCAAGACCGGCGACTATGTGACGATATCGGCCGTCGATGGCGTGGCCATGATGGCACAGCCGGAGCAGAAACTGGTATTCGGCCGGGCTGCGGCTAACTTCGATGGTAAGAACAACGTGGTCAGCACGGTCACGCTCAAGGATTCCAATGGCAAGGAACTCAACAAAGTGGCAATCGGCAGCATTCCGGTCGTCATCGACATCCGGAAGAACCCCAACGAGAAGAGCACTAAGACCAATCTGCCACAGTTCCTGCAGCGTCTGGGCGAGGCTATCGCCGAAAAGCCGGTCGGGCCGCTCCGTATCTATCTGAGTATCGCCATCACCGGTATCTGCATCATCGCGGCCATCGTCATCCTGTACTCCGGGATCCGCAGCAGTATCATTTCCATCGGCCGTAACCCGTTATCTAAGAAGTCGATCTTCCGGGCCTTGCTGGAGATCATCCTGACCAGCCTGATCGTTTTAATTGTCGGGCTTTTCGCGGTATACTTGTTACTAAAGCTTTAGCGTTATCGTATGATGATACCGACAGATAGGATGGGCAACGCGTAATTATGACTGATGGATGGTTCACGATACTGGTCGTTGCCATGTCGGCCGTGTTGGCGGCCGTTATCTGGTATGCCTATGAGCTGCGTCTGGCCCGTACCGCCAAGAAGCGCCGGCCGAGCATCAAGGAGCTGGACAAAGCCTATACCGATATCGCCGATGAGGACATCGACCACCTGTTCAACAAACAGTTCCGTGAGGAGCTGCGCAACCGTGGACGTCTGCGCTTTGAGTCGGTGATCAACGAGAACGCCATGTTCCTGAAGCACGACCTGGACCTGACCATTTCGCAGCTGAACCAGCATATGCAGCAGGAGATTTCCAAGCATCTGGAAGACGAGTTCGCCAAGTACGCCGCAGCCATGCACGACGCCCAGAACCTGGCGCTTGATTCGCTGCGCAAGACGGCCGGCGAGATCGAGGAGCAGCGCCAGTCGCTGTCCAAGGCGCTCAAGAAAGAAGTCGATGAGCGTGAGGAGGCCCTGTTGAAAGTCTATGAGGACAACATGGCGCAGATCGTCGAGCATTATGTGCGTGAGTCGCTTGGTTCGCAATTCGACCTCAAGTCGCAGCTGCCGTACATCATCGAGCAGATGGAAGCTAACAAGAAACATATCATCGAGGATATGAAGTTGTGAGCGCATTGGAGCTCAAGCTGCCACCGGCGCTTATCGGCCGGTCCCATCTGTCCCAGCTGATCCGTGAGCTGGAGAACGTCGAGAATGACTTTGAGCGTCAGAAAGCCCACGGCAAAGCTAAGTCCGAGCTGAAGGCGCCGACCATGAGCCGGGCGCTGACGGATTGCGTCGAACTGAATGACATCGACATGACCAGTGGTCAGGCGCGGGCGCATTTCAAGGCTTCGTTGGGAAGTATGAAGGACAAGGCGCCGACCATGCACTTTACCTTCGCGACCGAACCTGATGGCGAATCGTTGCAGCGGCTGACCGACTGGATCCGCCAGGAAGTGCACCCGCAGGCGCTTGTCAGCGTCGGTTTGCAACCAGCGTTGGTGGGCGGGGCGTATCTGCGCACGCCTAACCACGTGCATGACTTCAGCCTGCGGCGGATGCTACACGACAAACGGGGTCTGATAACCGAAGCCATGGAACAGTACCGCCCGGAGAAGCCGGCCGCGCCGGTTGAACCAATGGCGGTGCCGGGCAAGATGCCTGCTGCCGACCGCGCGGCTGCTACGGCGGACAAAACGGCCACGGAGGCCAAAGCATGAAAGACAATATGTTCGAACAACTGGTGGACGAGGGCAAGCCGGTCGGTGAGATCATCGGCATCGACAGCTTCCTGATCAAAGTCCGCGGTTTGCAGCCGACGAACGTGCACGCGCTGATACGGTTCGAGGACGGTAGCCGCGGCTATGTGCACCACGTATACGAAGACTATGTGATGGTCATGAAGCTGAGCACCAATGAGCTGCACATCGGTATGATGGCGGTGGTGCAGCACGACGAGCTGTTGACCAAGGTCGGTAAGAATTTCATCGGCCGGGTCATCAACGCCTTTGGTGAGCCGATTGATGGAAAGGGTGCCATCGAACCGGATGACGTCTGGGACATCTTCCACAACGCACCGATGTTGTATGAGCGTAAGCTGCTTGATACGCAGTTGGAAACCGGCATTACGGTGCTGGACATCAACTACTCGTTGGTCCGTGGCCAGCGTATGGCCGTGCTGGGTGATGGTAAGGTCGGCAAGACCGCCATGACCACCCAGATCGCTATCAACCAGAAGAACACCGACATCACGGTCATCTACGTGCTGATCGCCAAGCGTCAGCGCGACGTGGCCCAGCTGGTGGACCGGCTGCAGAAGAATGACGCGCTCAAGAAAGCCATCATCATCGTCACCAACCTGTTCGAATCGTTGGTGGTAACCTATCTGGCGCCGTATATCGGTGCGGCGCATGGGGAGTATTTCTGGCAGAAACTCGGTATGGATACGCTGGTGGTGTACGACGACCTGACCAGCCACGCCCAGGCTTACCGCGAAATCTCGCTGATCGCCGGCGTCAGTCCGGGCCGCGACTCGTACCCGGGTGACATGTTCTTTACCCACTCATCGCTGGTGGAGCGGGCCGGACGTCTGGACAGTAACTCCGCTAGTCAGACGATCCTGCCCATCATCTATGCACCGGGTGGCGACATTACCGCGTACTTGCCGACCAACGTGATGTCCATGACTGACGGGCAGTGGATTCTGGACACCGCGATCTTCAAGGACACCATGAAGCCGGCCGTCAGTACCGGACTGAGTGTGACCCGCGTGGGTGGTGTGGGACAGAACAAGCGTCAGAAGGGTCTGGCCGCGGCGCTCAACAAGACCCTGGCCGGGTATCGTCAGGCGGAAGAATACGCCCACTTCGGAACCGAGCTGTCGCCGGAAGCCCAGTCGGATTATGACAAGGGTAAGGCGTTGTTCGTGCTGATGACCCAGGACATCGGTGAAGGCTATAGTTTGCAGGACCAGCAGTTTCTGCTGGACATCATCATCAATGCCAAGCCGGAAGAGAAGATCGACATCAAGAAGATGAAGCAGCTCGTCAAAGAGTATTCCGCCAAGCTGAAAGAAGACAAGGACCTGAACGGCAACTTCGACCAGCTGCGCGATGAGCTGAAATCGAAGGTGCTGCTGCATATCGATGCCAAGACCGGCAAGCAGACTGAAGCCAAGGACGCCGGCATGGGCGTGACCAAGCAATCCGACAGCACCGACAAACAATCCACTGACGTTGCCGGTGGTGCGCCGCAGGTCGATGAATCAAAAGCTAAAGATGTCGCCGACAAGCCCGAGTCCGATGATAAGACTGATGACAAGACTGGCGACAAGGCCGACAAGGACGCCAAGCCGGAGTCCGACAAGCCTGCGAAGTCCGATGAAGCTGAGAAGGCAGACGCTAAGAAATGAAGCGCCCCCTCGAGATCCTAGCCGAAGAAAAGTCGATGCGTACCATCGTCAGTCTGACGAGTGCCTTTGAAAGTCTGTCCAGCATGAAGATGGCCCAGACCAAGAACAAGGTGTTGATCAGTAACGAGTTCTTCAGTGAGGTCTGGAATATCTATAAGCAGATCCGTATGGACGTGATGTTCAACTTTGGCCGCCAGGTGGATGAGAAGCCGATAGAGAAAGAGCTGATGATCCTGATCACCGCCCAGGGCGGTCTGAGCGGAGACATCGACCAGCGGCTGATCCGTAAGTTCCGTGAGCATTACGACGCCGAGAAGAATGACATCATCGTCATCGGCCACCATGGTGCCTTGCAATTGGACCAGGCCAAGATCAAGTACAATCTGTATTTTGACATGCCGAAGAAAGACACCGTCAACGTGGACGTGCTGATGAACGAGATCAAGCGCTACCGCCGCAGCCGGGTGTTTTATCAGAGTTATGTGTCGCTGAGCCAGCAGGTCATCAAGAGTCTGGACCTGAGTGAAGTGGTCAGCAGCATGGGTAAGATCGCCGATCTGGACACCCTTGACGAGGAAAAGATCACCGAACGGACATATATCTTTGAGCCGAACGCCTTCGCGGTGGCCTCGCACCTGGAGACCTCGATCCTGCGTCTGACCCTGGCGCAGTTCATCTACGACAGCCGTCTGGCGCAGTTGGCTAGCCGGTTCAAATCGATGACCGCCGCCAAAGAACGCTCGTTGGAAACCGCTAATGAGCTGCACACCCAATATAGCCGCGCCAAACGCGCCCTGGTGGACGTCCGTCTGAAGGAGAGCCTGGCCGGATTGAAGAAGATTAGAGGAAGCAACTGATGGCCAAAGGAATCGTGCGGGTCCTGAAAGACCTGGTAATCAAGGTGCAGTTCGACGACGACATGCCGCTCGTCAATGAGATGCTATTCGTGGACAACGAGCAGAAGACGCCGCTGTTGGTGAGCGCGTTGGACCACGGTGACATGGCTATCTGTCTGAACATCGCCGGTGACCGCTCGGTCAAGAAGGGCGCCGAAGTCAGCCGTAGCGGACACTCGCTGGAAATACCGGTGGGTGATGAGATGGTCGGCCGGGTATGGGATGCCATGGCCCGCCCGATCGACGGCAAGCCACAGTTGCCGCAGGACGTGCTGGATAAGATGCCCAAGCGCTCCATTTTCCGCCCTGCCTTCCAGGAAACCAGCCTGACCAACCGGCCGGACGAGATCCTGGAAACCGGCATCAAGGTGCTGGACTTCTTCACGCCCTTCGTCAAAGGCCGTAAGATCGGCATCATCGGTGGTGCCGGTGTGGGCAAGACCGTCCTGACCATGGAGATGATCAACAACGTGGCCGTCGGTGCCGGCGCTTTGAGTATCTTCGCCGGTATCGGTGAACGTATCCGTGAGGGCCACGAACTGTATAAGACGCTTGATGATAACGACCTGCTCAAGACCACGGCCATGTTCTTTGGACAGATGAATGAGAACCCGGTGCAGCGCTCGCTGATCGCGTTGAGCGCCATCACCTTGGCCGAGCATTTCCGTGACGACAAGAAGAAAGACATCCTGCTGTTCGCCGACAACATGTACCGCTATATCCAGGCTAAGAACGAGGTGTCTACCATCATCGACCAGACGCCGGCGGAAGGTGGATATCAGCCGACGATCTTCAGTGACATCAAGGCCATGGAGGACCGCCTGACGACCAATGAGAACGGTTCTATCACCGCGCTGCAGACCATCTACGTACCGGCTGATGATATGTCCGACCCGGCGGTGCAGCTGATCGGCCACGAGCTGGACTCCACCATCGTACTGTCGCGTGCCGTGGCTGCCCAGGGTATCCGTCCGGCGGTGGACATCAACCTGTCCAGCTCGTCGCTGCTGACGACCGACATCGTCGGCGAGCGCCACTACATGCTGCACACCCGTGTGGAGGCTATCCTACAGAAATACAACTCGCTGAAGGGCATCATCGCCATCATCGGTGAATCCGAATTGTCGAGCGAAGACCGTGACGATTACAACAAAGCTAAGAAACTGATCCAGTATTTTAGCCAGCAGTTCAACGTGATGGAGAAGATGACCGGTATTCCGGGCGAGCATCATACGCGGGAAGATACCCTTAACGGCATCGAAGAGATTATCGTCTAATGGTTGAGCGACAGGTAGCCAGCACCGGTGAGTTCGTCGAGGTTCCCGATAAGCAGGTCGAGGACCTTCAGGGCAAAGGCCACAAAGGCCCGACCATGCAGGTCAAAGTCTATGCGCCGTTCAAGGTGTATTACGAAGGTGAGGCTTACAGCGTCACTGCCGTCAACGAGTCCGGGCCGTTCGACATCCTGCCCAAGCACCGCAATTTCCTGTGCATGCTGCTACCCTGCGATCTGGTAGTCGAGACGCCAGCCGTGACGCAGACCATCAAGGTCTCGCGCGCCCTGATGCACGTCAAGGCCGACAAGGTCACCGTGTTCGTTGACGTGTAGCTTCTTTTTTTTGCGCGGTGTGACATTTTAGTGGATGTGCAGCATACTGCACTTTTTGTTATCTGTAAGCAGGTGCAGTGTACTTCACCCTCGGACAAATCTCCGCAAATGGTTTATTAATCTATTGGGTGATGAAGTAGTCGTAGGCGAAGACTGCGCGGGCCGGTGCGGCGTTGGCGCTGCAGATACTGAAGCCGCTGGCGTCGCGGTCCACATAGTATTGTGCCTGGGCGGCAGCGCTGCCGACTGGGGATACGATGACGTGTGGTTCGCTGGCGAACTTCTGACTGAACGTCATGCGGGCGAAGCAGCCTGGGGTGGGATTGTTGCCAGTGCTGATATTGATGGTGCCGGTAGTGTCGGAGCCGCCGATTGTTGCTGAGCCTCCGGCACCGAGAACGGTAGGGTTGACTGAACGGCCAGGCGAGGCGCCAGGGAAAGCGATGTGGTTGAGGATGCGGAGAGATGAGTTGCCACTCATGGTCAGGTTAGTGACGTTCAGCTGGCCGATGGTGACCGGGCCGTTGAATGATGAGGTACCGGCGACGTTCAGGTCGCGTTGCAACGTCAGGGGACCTTGGACAGTAGTGCTACCGCTGACCTGCAGGTTGGCAATCTGGGTGTCGTTGAGGTTCGATTTGGCGGAGACGGTGATCTGTGGCACGGTGATCTCGGTGCCGGCTCTCAGGCTGTTGGTGACGATGGAACCGGCTACGCCGAGGTCGTTCTTGGCCAGGATCTGCCCGGCAAAGATGGCGTTGCCCTGCACGGTCAGTGTTTGGCCGGAACCGCCGA
Organism: Candidatus Saccharimonadia bacterium; assembly: GCA_023268595.1. Lineage (GTDB taxonomy): Bacteria > Patescibacteriota > Saccharimonadia > Saccharimonadales > UBA4665 > JALQUD01. Next base: position 172 of record JALQUD010000015.1, on the reverse strand, counting down.
CGGTAGCGTCAGAGTTCTGGAGCTGCTTAAGCGTGTCCTGGTTCAGCTCCTGAGTGGAAATCGAAGGGGTAGGGGCGGCTTTTTTGCTGTTGAGGTAGCTGACGATGGTGATGGCGCCGGCGATGATGACGATGAATACGAACAGCAGGAAATACAGGTTAAAGCGCTTAAG
>JALQUD010000159.1 GCA_023268595.1 Candidatus Saccharimonadia bacterium | reverse complement strand
TACCCCGCTATATAAATTAAAGTGCTTAGCGGATGATGGGATTCGAACCCACGACATCAACCTTGGCAAGGTTGCGCTCTACCACTGAGCTACATCCGCGGTTTTAGCCTTCTGTCGGATTCGAACCGACGACCGTCGCATTACAAATACGATGCTCTAGCCGCTGAGCTAAGGAGGCATTTTCTTACAGTATAAAAGATTTAGGATTTAGATGCAAGTCCCTTTCTTACAAGATTCTATAAAAGTAAACATAGACAAGGACTAAGCAATATGTTATATTTTTGAATAGGTAGTACTAACATCATATATTATATATACTACATTAAAGTAAACATCATGTTTAAATGTTGGTAGTTTAACCTTCTAATCCTCAGTAGCTCAGTGGTAGAGCGATCGGCTGTTAACCGATTGGTCACAGGTTCAAATCCTGTCTGGGGAGAATTTTAAAAAACTGTGTCTATTCCAGAATCATTGTGATATAATCAAAATACAATAAATATTTTTTTAATATTCTACTAGTTACCTAAAATACGAGGAAGAGAGATACTTTCAAAAACAATTTTAAATATATCGTCCTATTAAATATACATTAATAACTTTATGACTACTAATCAGTCAAATAGCGACTCACAACTAAATCATGTAGATGTTTCATTTTATCAATTCCTTGGATCAGCTTGGAAAAATAACGAAAATAGGAAATTAAATCCAGAAGCACTTGAAATGCTTCTTATTAAAACTGATGGTATTCCAGAGACAGAAACCTCAGACCTAGAAAATAAAAATACAAAATTCGAAGACAGCCAAT
>JALQUD010000158.1:348-814 GCA_023268595.1 Candidatus Saccharimonadia bacterium | reverse complement strand
CCAATGGCCTCGGTGCCGCAGTGAAGCGTCGCGAAGACACCCACAAGATGGCGGAATCCAACAAGGCCTTCGCCCACTACCGCTGGTAGGACCGGGCAAAGCCCCATCCGCCCCCAACACTTCGGAGGAATACTGTGGCACTTGACGTGCTAACCGACCTGAACAAGGTCCGCAACATCGGCATCATGGCTCACATAGATGCGGGAAAGACCACCACGACAGAGCGCATTCTGTTCTACACGGGTATCTCCCACAAGATCGGTGAAGTCCACGATGGCGCTGCCACCATGGACTGGATGGCTCAGGAACAAGAGCGCGGTATCACCATCACCTCCGCAGCAACGACCTGCTTCTGGGACAACCACCAGATCAACATCATCGACACCCCCGGACACGTGGACTTCACTGTTGAGGTGGAGCGCAGCCTCCGCGTGCTCGACGGTGCCGTTGCGGTGTTTGACGGTAA
>JALQUD010000158.1:0-338 GCA_023268595.1 Candidatus Saccharimonadia bacterium | reverse complement strand
TGGCGCCAGGCCGACAAGTACAACGTGCCTCGCATCTGCTTTGTCAACAAAATGGACAAGCTCGGCGCTGACTTCTACTTCACCGTCGACACCATCATCAAGCGCCTCGGAGCGAAGCCTCTGGTCATCCAGTTGCCGATTGGTTTTGAGTCCAGCTTCGTCGGTGTCGTGGACCTCGTCGAAATGAAGGCTCTGGTCTGGCCCGGTGACGCCAAGGGTGATGTGACCATGGGCGCCTCCTACGAGACCCAGGAAATCCCCGATGACCTGAAGGCAAAGGCTGAGGAGTACCGTGCCCAGCTGCTCGAGGGTGTTGCCGAGTCCTCCGAGGAACTGCT
>JALQUD010000157.1 GCA_023268595.1 Candidatus Saccharimonadia bacterium | reverse complement strand
AGAAATAAATGTAACAATTTCAGGATTAATTTCAAATGTTCAAAAACGAGTTTCTAGAAGAGGCAATCCATGGATACAATTTGACATACAAGATCTCACAGGATCTTCAGGAGTACTCTTATTTAATAAGTTAGTTGATAAATATAATGCTTCAATAGATGGAGAAATTTATCTCAAAGTTTCTGGAACTTATGTTGGGGGATCTGAAAATACTATTAGAGCCAGAGATGTTGAAGTCATAGAACCATCAAAAATGATTGAAAATTTAGATATTTCACCACTTAGAATATCAGTTGATGAAGAAAAGTTAGACAAAAAAAACTTAGTCCTTTTAAAAGAATTGTTAGAAAAATTTCCAGGATTATCTTCAGTTGAGCTGGAAGTGAACTCAAAGTCGGGTTCTAAATTATTAGAACTAAAAGAAATAAAAGTTAAGAAAACCAATCAACTCAAGAATGAAATTAGTACATTACTTGCAAAATAACTAGAATTTAATTATGTCGTTGAATGTAGAAGAATTAATTAATAGATATAAGGAACGTGCTGAAGCTGTAAAGAATCGTTCTATTCCGCCTGTAGGGGGAGATGATAGAATGGCATTTATTAAACAAGCAGAAACAGACTACCAAGACTTTATGATGATTGCTGATTCAGAAGTTGAAATTACAGAAGAATATTTAATTTTTAAATTTAAATTAGACAATTAGTTTAAATTTTCACCCATTGGAAAAATTTTGTTAATCACATCAGCACATGCTATTGCGATTTCCATGTGTTCTTTTTGAGTTCCATTAGCTGATCTGAGTTCAATGTAATGTATCCAGCTTCTTAATGTTCCATTCATATAAAGACGACTTACA
>JALQUD010000156.1 GCA_023268595.1 Candidatus Saccharimonadia bacterium | reverse complement strand
TTGGTTGATGAAAAATATTCTGGTTTTAAGTATTTATTGATAGAATGGTGGATATTAGTGAGAATTTCATATAATTTTACTCTTTAGTTTCTGATATCAGTATAATTATGTAAACTATATAGACCTTTTTTATTATTTGGTTATACCATCTTGATGTATCAGATTTTATATAATACTTTTATAAATTAATTAAAACTTTGACAAATTCATAAATATCTATTATTATATAATAGGAACTAGTTCCTATTATATAATGAATCTTTAGCATCTGTTGCCTAGAGGCCGAAGGCAGCGGACTCATAATCCGCCATCCCTAACAGGACACCGCTGGTTCGAATCCAGCCAGATGCAGTGCAGCAAATTGAGTATTCATACTTTTTCGTTAGTAATAACTTATATTTATATTCATATCTTAGTATATAACTAGATTTGTTTGTTAGTTAATCTCCCCAGGAAGGACTTGAACCTACGGCCAATCGGTTAACAGCCGATCGCTCTACCACTGAGCTACTGAGGAATTCAATTCTACATATTCTATATTATACTATACTTTGTTTATAAAACACAAGGTTTTGTACAATATTATTTTACGATATAAATTATAACTTATGTTAAGTTATTTTATTAATGGTATAATTTCATTATCAATTATAAATATTAGAATAGTTGTACTTATTTATTAAATTGTTTATAAAAATGCAAAATTCAGATTTAATTAGAAAAGATCAGATTATAGGTGCCCGGAGACTTAGCAACTATTTTTGGGCAACCACAATATGTATTGGAGGAATTGGTTTTTTACTAACCGGAATTTCTAGTTATAAAAATTATAATTTATTACCTTTTATAAATGTAGATGAACTATCTTTTATTCCACAGGGGATTGTTATGACATTTTATGGAACTATTGCTA
>JALQUD010000155.1 GCA_023268595.1 Candidatus Saccharimonadia bacterium | reverse complement strand
AAGAAGGTGATCTGATAAAATTATCACTATTAGTAAATGCAGAACCAGTAGATGCTTTATCAATGATTATTCATCGAGAATTTGCACCTAGACAAGGAAGACTGATTTGTGAAAAATTAAAAGAACTTATACCAAGACATCAATTTCAAATTCCCATTCAAGCAGCAATAGGAGGAAAAATTATTGCTAGAGAAACAATTCAGGGTTTTAAAAAGGATGTGTTAACTAAAATTCATGGTGGCGGGGCTAGAGATAGAAAGAGAAAATTGCTTGATAAGCAAAAAAGAGGAAAATCTAGAATGAAACAATTTGGAAGTGTTGAAATACCTCAAGAAGCATTTATTGGAGTTTTAAAAATAAATAAAGATGCTTAATATTTTTTTGGAGAGATGTGAGAGCGGTTTAATCAGCACGCTTGGAAAGTGTGTGTACTGTCAAAGGTACCGAGGGTTCGAATCCCTCTCTCTCCGCCAAATTAATTTATTATTTCGTAAAATTTTTTAATTAAATTAACTGCTCTTTTATCTAATCCCATAGTGGGATTAATTTTTTTAGTTACATAAGCAATACCTAGTCCACTGATAGGATCTGCAAATCCTAGTGAACCACCCCAGCCATTATGTCCAAATGCTTCTTTATTTTTTCCAAACATCCATCCGCCACGTAAAATAAAACCAAGATTTGTCCATCGAATAGGCAAATTTAAACTCAAATCATTTTTATGATTGGTTTCTATCAAATGAGTTTTTAAAGTTTTTTGAGTAGTAATGTGATTAGTATTTTGCTTTAAATCATTTGCTAAACAATCATAAATATAAGCAATAGAATAAGCATTTCCATGCCCACCCATAGATGGGATTTCAGATTTTCTCCAATTTTCAGTATTGTAAAAATTTAAATCATGGTGAGGATTGTTGAAAGCATTAAGATCTTGATTAA
>JALQUD010000154.1 GCA_023268595.1 Candidatus Saccharimonadia bacterium | reverse complement strand
CCAGATAAGACCCGCCACCTCGCGCCGCGTGGAAGAGCTCACCTGTCACCGGATTGAATATCGCACCTGCTTCAACCTGCCAGGTGCCGGGTGTGGGATCTCCGGTGACGGCAGCAATACTCACTGCATAATGCGGGATGTTGTAGAGGAAGTTGACCGTGCCATCGATGGGGTCAACAACCCAGGTCACACCGGTTGAGCTTGGCTCCACCTGGCCTTCTTCCCCCAGGAAGCCATCACCGGGGCGAAGCTCCTGCAAGCGCGTGTAGAGGAACTCTTCGGATTCCTTGTCGACAGCCGTGACCACGTCGACGTCTGAGGACTTGGTATTCGCGACTTCAATATGCCCTGCTCGACGACTCACAATGAGCTCGCCCGCTTCCTGGGCGAGCTTCACTGCGACGTCGTGCAATTCGTGGGCCATGCGGTGGCGAGTGAGGGATTCGAACCCCCGAAGGCTGAGCCAGCTGATTTACAGTCAGATCCCTTTGGCCGCTTGGGTAACTCGCCATGCGCTCCCGACCGATGTATTCACCAATCGGGTGCGCGCATCCCAGGATAACGGTATTTACACCTCCCCATGTCACGCTCGTCGTCTGTGGACCCATGACCGCCAGGAGGTTTCTGGCTACCATGGAGAAATGGCTGATTCTTCGTTTGACATTGTGAGCAAAGTGGACCCGATGGAGCTGGAGAACGCGGTGAACCAGGCCCACAAGGAACTCTCCCAGCGCTATGACTTCAAGGGTGTCGACGCAAAGCTCGAGAAGAACGCGTCAGGCATCGTGATGGAGGCCAACAGCGAGGAGCGGGTGAAAGCGGTGCTCGATGTCCTGCAATCCAAGCTGGTCAAGCGCGGAATTTCGCTGAAGAGCCTCGAGATTGGCGAGCCCGCACTCAGTGGGAAAATCTATCGCCTGGGTGCCACCGTGAAGGATGGGATTTCTGGCGAAAACGCGAAAAAGGTCACGGCGCTGATCCGCCAGGATGGGCCCAAGTCA
>JALQUD010000153.1 GCA_023268595.1 Candidatus Saccharimonadia bacterium | reverse complement strand
ACACCTAAATACATTAATGGAAGAAAGATTCCTGAAAGTGCATTAATTTTATCACTTATAAGACAAGAAAGTGAATTTGATTTAAAAGCAAATAGTCATGCGGGTGCAAAAGGTTTAATGCAATTAATGCCTTACACAGCAAAATTAGTTGCTAAACAAGCAAAGCTTCCTTATGCAAAATCTCGATTAACAACCGATCCAGAGTACAATATAAATTTAGGGTCTCATTATATTGCTGGTTTAATTCAGCAATATGATGGTGCTTATCCATTTGCAATAGCTGCATACAATGCTGGTCCAAATAGAGTTAAATATTGGAAAAAATTAAATAAGGATCCACAAAAAAAACAAATAAATTATGTTGATTGGGTTGAGCTAATTAATTTTAGAGAAACTAGAAACTATGTTCAGCGTGTATTGGAAAATTATAATGTGTACAGATATGTACTGGAACAAAATCCAATAGTAATGAAAGATTTTTTTAAAGATCAGCCTTTATATTAGTGGCGGAGAGAGAGGGATTCGAACCCTCGGTACAAGTTTCCTCGCACGGTCATTTAGCAAACGACTGGTTTCAGCCTCTCACCCATCTCTCCGTATGACATTGTGTAATAAGTGATTTTATTGAAAATTCAATATTTATAAAGTAATTATTCAATTATTATGGGAAATAAATACTCAGTATTTTCATTAATCAAAAATGCTCTTTCATATCATGAGAATTGGCAAAGAGCATGGAAAGACCCTACTCCAAAAAAAGAGTATGATGCTGTCATAGTTGGTGGAGGTGGTCATGGTTTAGCGACAGCATACTATTTAGCAAAAAAACACAATATGAAAAATATTGCTGTTGTTGAAAAAGGATGGATTGGTGGAGGAAACACTGGTCGTAACACTACAATTATTAGATCGAATTATTTATGGGACGCTAGTGCTGGACTTTATGATCACGCACTAAAAATTTGGGAAGGATTATCTCAAGAGTTAAACTACAATGTAATGTTTAGTCAAAGAG
>JALQUD010000152.1 GCA_023268595.1 Candidatus Saccharimonadia bacterium | reverse complement strand
AAATTGGCGAGACGGAGCCTCACCAAATTTAAGGGTACAAAAGTCTACGGAGGATCTTGCACCCAGTCAAGACGAGGCCCCGGCCCTCCTCGCCCGATCATCGGCAACATTTCATGTCAGCGATGGTCGTTCGAGGTTTGCCGGGGCCCTGCCCTGTACTTAGTTGCCGCTGGAGTTCAGCGCTTCGGTCAGTGCGGCTTCCACCTCACTGGCGCTCACACGCAGCGGTTTGTCGGCATCACGGCGACGCTTGCGCTCGCTGTGGTAGGCCAGACCAGTACCAGCCGGGATCAGACGACCCACGACCACGTTCTCTTTCAGGCCGCGCAGGTAGTCGCGCTTCCCGGTTACAGCCGCTTCGGTCAGTACGCGGGTGGTTTCCTGGAAGGAAGCCGCGGAGATGAACGATTCGGTCGACAGCGAGGCCTTGGTGATACCCAACAACACGTTGCTGTACGTCGCTGGGATCTTGCCGGCCCAGAAATAGCTGTTGGCGGCATTCATCTCGACGATGCCCTTGGACACCGCATCGAAGCCTTCCAGCGCCGGGATCAGTTCGCCGGCGGCGAAATGCTGGATGGTCAGGCGGCCGCCTGACATCTTCTTCACCATTTCACAGAAATCAGTCGGGCTGCCGGGACCGGCGACGTAGAAGGGCGAACCCGGACCATAGGCATTGGTCATCTTCCACTGGAAAGTTCTGCCTTGTGCCGTAGCGATATTGGGCTTGGCGAAAGTTGCGGCCGCAGCACCGCCGATCAGACCGGCCTTGACGAAGAAACGACGTTTCATGGCATACCTCATGGGTCCGAGTGATGCCGCAGCGAGCCTGCTGCGCGCCGCGGCGAAAGACCTGCTCAGGTATGCAATCGATATGCCAGTGCGTATACGTTGGGCTGAAATTGGTACGGCTTTGTTTTTGCGCTGCCTTGCGCAGATTACGCGAACCAATCGGGTGATACTGCGATAGGGTCCGGCAGGCGGCTGCCGAATATCTCGGCAGATGCACAGAATGCCGCGCTGATCGCTCAGAGCTGGTCGAG
>JALQUD010000151.1 GCA_023268595.1 Candidatus Saccharimonadia bacterium | reverse complement strand
GACAAGCGCGAAGGACGGAATCTGGCTGCTATTAGCGTACGTCCCGCTGAAACGTATATCACCGTTGATATAAACATCGCCATTCACGTAGATAGTTTTCCGGCAATCCGCCTGATTAGACCCCGTACAATTCGGTATATTGATAGCGCCGAGCGTCTGGGCGGATTGCACCGTGGCATTGTCTACGCCCTCGAAGTAGTTGGGAACGCAGTTCATGGTACCGAATTCGCCACCGAACAGCCCACTGCCATCGACGACCTGCTGCGAACTGCCGCCAGTGTTACCGAACGACACGCCACTTGGCGCAAGCACGCTGCCCTGCCCGGACGCAAAATCCTGGATACGCCCCAGTGCCGCTACGCCGTACTGGCTTCCGGCCCCGGCGTATCCATAGTTCTTGCCGCGGTTCCAGCTGGCCACACCAGCGTCATCACGCTGGCCGACGCCAGTCAGACTACATCCGCCGCCGGCCTGTAAATCAATGCCGGATCCGGCGGTCACATCGCCGCCCCGGACGCTGAAATACGGCTTGCCGGTCACCCGGAAGGTCGGCGGGTTCGGCTCCGAGCCGTTGGAAGATCCGCAACCGATCGCGCCGAACGATCCGCTGATGCCATAACCTAACAGATACGACCCGGTCTGGCCGGTAGCCGGCTGCTGTGGCGTGGTCACGGTCAGTAGCGACCCGGACCGGGTAATCTGCGCTGGCAGATAACTCAACGACGTGTTGACGCCCGGACCATTGATACGTATATAGAATCGCGAATCCGCCCGGGCCATCACGGCCTGAGCCTCATCGTCACTGCCATAACGGATACTAGCCGTGACGGTGTATGGAGTCTGCGGGTCCAGCGCCGTCGGATACACCGTGGCGCCAGCACACATCGGCTGCGCCTTCAGGCACGGGCCGATAGTTATCGGTGAATTCGTCAGACTGAATGAAGTGCCATTGTACGCGCGGCCGGTAGCCGACACCGTCACGGCATCCGGGCTGGTACGCACCCCCGCCGGCGTATCAAGCGTGAACAGCTTACTGCCCGTCGTAC
>JALQUD010000150.1 GCA_023268595.1 Candidatus Saccharimonadia bacterium | reverse complement strand
GGCAAACTGGAGCATATGCAGCGAAACGTGACGATCCGTCGGCGCGGTTTTGAAGACGTACGGGGTCGGCGGAACCACAATGGACTCTGTGCCCGTCATCGTAATCAACGGAATCTTCGACTCTTCCGCGATCGTGCGCAGGACCAGGGCTTCGCCGGTCGTGCTCGGACCGACGACGACGTCGACCTTGTCAGATTCGATGAGACGACGAAGCTGCTGGGCAGCAACTGTGCTGTTGCCTTCCGTGTCGTATGTGACAGGCACAACTTTGCGACCGCCGATGCCGCCAGCGGCATTGTACTGCTCGACCATGAGATCGAAGACCAGCCTTTCCGATGCACCAAGGAAAGCTGCCGGTCCGCTTGTTGCAGCCAGGAAGCCCAGACGAAGCTCATTTGCGCTTTGAGCAAACGAGATCTTTCCGAGTCCCAATGCTGCGGCACCCGCCATTGTGCCAAGAAACTGCCTGCGATCCATACTATCCTCCCACTTGGTTGAGTTTACCTTCTAAAAAACTTCCTAGACCACACCAGCCACATGACGCCCGGCGACATAGCCGAAGGTCATGGCTGGGCCGAGCGTGATGCCGCCGCCGACATAATTGCCACCAGCCACGCTGGCCATGTCGTTGCCAACCGCGTACAGGCCACCAATGGGCTTGCCGGAGCCGTCGAGAACGCGGGCCAGTTCATCGGTTTGCAGACCGGTGAAGGTGCCGATATCGCCAGGAATGACGCGGAGCGCGTAAAACGGCCCCGTCGAAATCGGTGCCATGCAGGGATTGGGCTGCACTTCCGGATCGCCGTGGAACCGGTTGTAGGCAGTGCTACCCTTACCGAAAGCTGAGTCCTTGCCGGAGGGAAGGTCGTCATTCCAGCGGCGGACGGTCTCCGCGAAGTTCCTGGCATCAATGCCAACGTTCGCAGCCAGCTCTTCCAGGGTGTTGCCGCTCTGCAGATAACCGGAGTCGATGAACGGCTTCAGCGGAATTGGCGCGGGCTTCGCAAAGCCAAGGCCGTAACGACGAATGGTGCGATGGTCGGCGATGAGGAAGGCCTCGGCCACCTC
>JALQUD010000014.1:12679-15514 GCA_023268595.1 Candidatus Saccharimonadia bacterium | reverse complement strand
CGATCTTGCGGGCCTTGTCGACGACTTCGGCACCGGTGTGGGCGATGTTGGTGAAGATTGATAGCTTCTCGTCTATTTGGCGGTGGATGGCGTTGATCTTGGCCCGGAGCACCATGATGGCGACGATGATGCCGATGGTCAGCAGGAGCATCAGGCTCATGAAAATGATACCGATGATGTAAAAAGCGGTCTGTAGGTCCATGTGAATTCCTTGTTATATGGTCCGCTCAGTATAGCGTAACGGCGGTCAATGGTATGTGAGATACATTACAACGTCTACTGCCGGCCGCCGGCGCCCGGACTCTTGCTCAGTACCAGCTATTCTGCCCTTGCGTTACACGATGTAAAAAGCATAAGCTAATAGTAATGGAAAAACTACGCAAAGCCCTCCAGGACGGTGGTTTTGAAGGCGACATCGATGACACGTCAGTCACGCTTGACGTGTACAGCCACGATGCCTCGCTCTTTGAGATCCGTCCGCAGCTCGTTCTCTTCCCTAAGCACGCTCAAGATGTTCAGTTGGCCGTATCGTCGGTCGCCAAGCTTAAGAAGTCGCATCCTGAATTGTCGTTGACGGCCCGGAGCGCCGGGACTGACATGTCGGGTGGTGCCATCAATGATTCCGTCATCATGGACTTCACTCGCTACTTCAATAATGTCCACACGGTCACCGCTACCACGGCGCACACCCAACCGGGTGTCTATTTCCGTGATTTCGACGTGGCTACCAAACAGCATGATGCCCTGCTGCCGTCATATCCGGCCAGCCGTGACCTATGTACCATCGGCGGCATGGTCAACAACAACTCCGGTGGCGAAAAGTCGTTGGAATTCGGCAAGACTGAAAACTATGTGACCGAACTGAGCGTCGTCTTCGCCGATGGCGTGGAGCGGGTCGTCAAGCCGCTCAGTCTGAAAGAACTACAGGCCAAGGTTAAGCAAAAGGACTATGAGGGCAAACTGTACAGCCACCTGTACACGTTGATAGAGCATAATTACGATCTGTTGCAACAGGCCAAGCCGAAAGTCAGCAAAAACTCCACCGGCTATAACCTATGGGATGTCTGGGACCGTGAGAAGCAGGTCTTCGACCTGACCAAACTGATCGTTGGCGCCCAAGGTACGCTCGGCTTCGTGACCGACGTTAAGTTCAGGCTGGTCAAGACGCGGGCGCACTCCGGTCTGCTGGTGATGTTCCTGGGTGATATCGGTAAGCTGGGTGAGATCATCAACGTGGTACTCAAGCACAAGCCTGCCACCTTCGAATCCTTTGACGATGCTACGCTCTGGCTGAGCATCAAATTCATGCCGTACTTCCTGAAGATGCTTGGGGTCAAAGCCTTCATCAAATTGCTGTTCGGCCTGATTCCTGACGCGCTCCAGCTGTTACATGGTATTCCCAAGCTGGTGCTGATGGTCGAGTTCAACGGCGAGACTGAAGAAGAGGTTCGTAAGCGCATCAAGGACTTGCACCATGAGCTCGGACTCAAGCGCGGCTACTATGAGATCAACGGCTTCGAAGATGCCGACTCGGAATTGAAAAGTGAGAAGTTCTGGATCATGCGCCGGCAAAGCTTTAACATCCTGCGCCACAAGGTGCACGACAAGCATACCGCCCCGTTCATCGATGACCTCATCGTCAACCCCGAGCATCTGCCGGAGTTCCTGCCGCGTCTGCGCGAAATCATCAAGAAGTACAAGCTGTTCGCGACCGTCGCCGGCCACATGGGCGATGGCAACTTCCACATCATTCCGCTGATGAAGCTGGAGGATAAGGCGGAACGTGACAAGCTGCTGCCTGCCATGCAGGAAGTCAACAACCTGGTGCTCAAGTACCACGGTTCATTGTCCGGTGAACATAACGATGGCCTTATCCGCGGTCCGTGGCTGGAGACGATGTACGGCACCGAGGTGATGAAGGTCTTCCGTCAGGCCAAGCACATCATGGATCCGGACAATATATGTAATCCGCATAAGAAAGTCACCGCCGACTGGGATTACTCATACCAACATATCCGGGACCACTTCTAGCCGTCCTTCAGGGTGGGATTCATATCATGGGCCAGATGATCCGTATTCGTCAGCAGTCCGGTTCGTTGCAGGCCTATGTATCCATGCCGCTCAAACGTCCGCATTTTAATGGTGCGGTCATCATAGCGCATGAGATATGGGGACTGACCGACCAGATACAGCGCGTAGCCGATCGGTTCGCCGAAGAAGGATTTTACGCCATCGCGCCCGACCTATTCTCTACTGATGATGTTGACCGACGTCCTTCGCAGGACTTGCAGCGCGAGATTTTTAGCCCTAGCGCCCATGTGCGGTATGAGGCTATGCCGAAACTGCGGGCGCTGATCGCACCGACTCAGACGCCACACTTCACACTGTTGGCACTGTCGCGGTTAAGCGCTTGCTTTGAGTACGTGTACAACCAGCCATTGGTGCATCAGCGTGTGATGATGGTCGGCTTCGGCCTGGGCGGTGACTACACTTTTGGCTTGGCGATACGTGAGCCACGTCTGCTTGGCGCAGTGCCGTTCTATGGTCATGCGCCGCGTACGGCCGCCGAGCTGAGCCATATCCAGTGCCCTATCCTGGCAATCTATGGCGGTAAGGAGCAGTCGTTGGTCCGCTCCCTGTCGTCCATGAGCGTCAGGATGCATCAGGCCAACGTCGACTTCAAGGCCGTAGTGTTCGACGATGCCGGCCACGCGTTCTTCAATGACAGTAACGTCTTTGCCTATAACCAGACGGCCGCTGACGACGCCTGGCGTCGCACACTGACGTTCATGCGCAAGCAGACCGGCGTCGCATTCTGACCAATCGCCTGCTTAT
>JALQUD010000014.1:0-12669 GCA_023268595.1 Candidatus Saccharimonadia bacterium | reverse complement strand
AAAAAGCCCCGTATGACGGGGCTTTTTAGTTACAGGCTGCGCCCGGTTTTGACACCGGAAGATTTTGATTTGTCGCGATGTTTGGGTGTGCGTGTAGAGGCGCGCACTTTAGCGTCATGGCGCTTGGCCGCGACTTTCTTGACGACGCTCTGTCGCTCGATCTTTGACTTGCGGGCGTTATGGATGGCCCGGGCAAAGCGCCGTTCGGCTTCGGTGTCGGCATAGCGGGTTATCGGCTCATGAGCCAGGGACTTGTACTTCTCGTCCAGTTCTTTGATGACATCGATCGCGAACTTATCGAGCATCCATTCGCGGCCCGGTGCTACCTCAGCGATAGCTGTGACATGCCATAAGTTCTTAGCTACCTCGGTCTTGATCATGATTGATAGCGGGTTGACCACGGCCAAGGCGCCTTGCGGCAGGCGCAGGTTAGTATCGTCTATCAGATCGATGACTTTGTTGATGTCCTTGGCATATAACTCGATGGCGATGGTGCGTACACCCTTGGGCGTGACGGCTACGCCGGCTATGTCCTTGTTGTTGACCCATATGACCTCTCCGGTGACCTTGCGCAACTTGGTGGAACGGAGTGTGACGCGCTCTACGACGCCTTGCACGTCGACCAACGGTTCGACGCGGATGTGGTCACCCACGCCATACCAGTGTTCGGCCATCATGACCGAGCCGCTGGCGACATCGCGCAGGATGTTGAACAACGCACCGGATGCGATGATGGTCAGGACGGCGCTGGCTCCCAATATGGCGGTCGATTGCTGCGTGTCGTGCGTGAAAACCCACCAGAAATATATGGCCAGGACTAATAGTAGTGTCCGGACGGCGGCGATGGACAGGACGATGAGCGTCTCGATGCGGCGCAGCTTGTTGACCTGGGACAGGTCTTCGGTCTTGTCGGCCTGGGCACCGATAGCCCGCGTCACACGGCGTAGGATGCTGGCAAGCAGCCGACCGAGCAGCAGAGCTATGACGATGGATAAGATGAAAACGACGATTGATTCGGTGTTGAACAGTGACTCGGAAATCCGTTCGAAAACTGTCTTGGCCTGACCGATTGTCTTGTCGGTGTTCGTCGCCTGGGCGAATAAGTACATAAGGGCTGGTTGATCCTTGACTGATCTTTACGGTTGGTTTAGCTATTGCTTATTACTATAAAGTATATAGCCTCATACTGTAAATCAGCAGCAGGTTCGTCATCTGAACGTCGGGCGTGACTTGGGTTTGCTTGCCGGAAATGACTCCGCAGGGCATCTAAAAACGCATAAAAACCCCGCTCGTGTCATGCGGGGTTTTGTGCTCGACATCACATCGTTTTTTGAGTCTTGACGACTCATTAGCACAATCTCATTACACCACCATCAGGAATATCGGGCTGTAAGAATTGTTACAGCCAATGAAAAAGGAGCCGTCGGGCGGCTCCTTTTCTGCTATCAAGCGGGTAAGTTTTACTTACTTGATGGCTGCGACTGCGTCGCGTACGGTCTGTACGTTGATGCCGCTGGTCTTGATGACTTGCAGCATAGCGTCCAGGTCGGCCGGAGTAACTGCGTAGCTCTGGTCTACGGTGCAGGCGCCAGCTGGGCCGCCGTCGGCAGGATCAGCGTCACATGCGGTGCCGGTAGCCTGGGCTTCAACGGTAGTCTGGTAAGCGACTTCGTGGAAGACGATGATCAGCCATGCGTTCTGAGCCTGGGCTTCACTGATCCAGGTAGCGACCTGGGCTGCAGTGGTCTTGGCGCCACCACAAGCTTCCAGACCGGTAACGCCACAGACGTTCTTGACCTTCAGGTAGGTCAGGTCGGTCTGGCCGGGCAGGTTGTAGCCGTCGTCGGTCGTGCGGTAGGTGTTGAAACCATTCGCCTGGGCAGTGGAAACTGCTGCGGCGCTACGGGTGCCGAATGGCGAAGCGTAGTTGCTGGACAGGGTCACACCGACGTTCATGAGCTGCTGTACGAACGTAGCGTTCGGCTTGAGCTCGGCGGTCAGGGTTGCCTGGTCTACGCTGTTGATGTTCTGCAGGGCGTTGTTGTGGGTGTTAGTGTGCCATGCGATTTCGTGGCCAGCGTTGTTAAAGGCCGCGATGTTATCGATGGTGTAGTAGCCACTGTAGCTGTCAAGCGTAGGCTGGCTGTTAACGTACTGGGTGGACTTGAAGCCGTACTTCTGCAGGATAGGCAGGCCATTGGCGTAGATGCTCTTCCAGCCATCGTCGAAGGTCAGGCTGACGCGTGCACCAGTGCCCGTGCTTGGGGTACCTGGGTTAGTCGGGTTAGTCGGGTTGGTTGGGGTGGTGCCCGGGTCCGTAGGGCTAGTAGGAGTGGTCGGGTTGGTTGGAGCGGTGCTGCCAGCTACCAGGCTGTAGTCGTCGGTCTGCAAGCTGCCGACCTGGGCGATAGCGTGGTAGATGTTCACAGCGCTGACGCCAGCAGGAACGGTGAAGGTCTTGCTAAACTGGGTCCAGTCGCTGGCGGCTGGGACATCGGCCAGGACATCGTAGGTGCTGCCGGTTGCACTGACATACTCGATGTCGATCTGGGTTGCAACGTTTGCCTTGTAGTAGTGGCTGAAGGTGTAAGTGTTGTTGGCGGTGACAGGCATCGAAGCGGTCTGTGACCACTGTGCGAAGCGGTATTCGTTAGCTGTCAGGACGCTGCCAGGTGCGGTAACGTCGATTGATAGGCTACGGCTGTTGTTGTGACCGTTAGCGACGCGGGCAAAAGTAGCTACCATGTCGTTAGGGTTCTGTACCGTACCCCAGCCATCGGCTGTGGTGTCGGTGCCGGCTTCGACCGTACCGTTCACGAACAGGTTGGTGCTGCTGGCTGGTGGAGTAGTTGTGCCGCCACCCTGGCCTGGCTGGGTCGGGGTAGTGTCGCCACCACCCTGTCCTGGTTGGACTGGAGTTGTGCCGCCGTTACCCTGTCCTGGCTGCGAAGGGTTGGCCGGGTTCGACGGGTTGGTCGGGGTGACGGATGGAGTGCTGGCAGCTGGAGCTGAAGCGGTTGAAGTGATGACGCCGGTGCTCAGGTTGCCGACACGGCCGATCGATGCGGTCTGCTGTGCAGCGCCGGCGGAGCCGTTGTCGCCACTATTGTCGTTAGCTGCCGAACCGCTGACGACAGTTTTCTGCTCATCGTCGGTTGCATTCTGTTTGTTTTCGGTCTGCTTTTTGTTGTCGTCGTTAGCTACGACTGCCGGCTTCTTGTCGGAGGCGTTACTAGCGTTGCTGCCGTTGCTCCAGGCCATGACGCCACCGATCGCTACCAGGGCGACTACGCCCGTGACGATACAACCGGTAACAAGCTTGTGACCCTTTGCGTAAGCAGTGAGCTTCTCAGTACTGTTGCTCATACGTTGTTCCTTGTTACGGTTCCCTTATTCCTAGACTTCCATGAAAGCCGTGGAAGGGTACCGCTTATGGTTATTATCCCTTCGCAAAAAGAAGGAGGCGTAGAACGTCCCCTTCCCTCACGATTCGTGATGGCATAATACCAAGTTATTGCACTTAAGTCAATATATGATTATGGTATATAAAAGCATGAGCGTTTCATTGCTAAGCGACGCATAAACGAGTATCGTATAATAGGAGTAACCAACATACCCGCATGACGGCACGCATACCGCACAAAACGCAGATAACGAAGATAACGAAAGCCATCGGCAAGCAGCATGCCAAGCCCATGATTATAGCCGCCGTCCTGGCGGTTGCCGGCATAGTCTTCCTCTGGCAGTCCTTCGCTGCCGTCAATCCCAATCTTCAGGGTGATCTGAATGGCGACAACAAGGTTACCATATCCGACCTGAGCATACTGCTGAGCAATTTCAACAAGACCGGTGATGCGGCCGACCTGAATGGTGATGGCAAGACGACCATCGCTGACCTGTCTATCCTACTGAGTAACTGGGGTAAAACATATAGCGGTGGCGGGACGACACCGCCAACGACACCGCCCACGACGCCACCGACCACTCCGCCGACGACCCCGCCGACGACACCACCCACCACTCCGCCGGCCGAACCGGATTTCGTGATAGCTGCTGCCGGTGACATCGCTGATGGTCGTGGTTACGAGAAGAAGACTGCCGCCCTTATCACTGCCGACAGTTCGATCCAGGCCGTGCTGGCGCTAGGAGACCTGGCCTATGACAAAGGTAGTGACTCGGATTTCAAGAACAAATACGACCCGTCGTGGGGACAGTTCAAAGCCAAGACCAAGCCGACACCGGGTAATCACGAGTATGATACCGGCGGCGCATCAGGCTACTTCAATTATTGGAACAAGATCGCTGATTATTATTCGTTCAACCTCAACGGCTGGCACTTCATATCGCTAAACTCCAACATCGCCCGCACCGAAGGCAGTGCCCAGATGAAGTGGCTGCAGACCGACTTATCGCAGAATGCCAGCGCCAAATGTACCCTGGCCTTCTGGCATCATCCACGCTTCAGCTCCGGTGACCACACTGACGATTCTTCGGTCAAACCGTTCTACCAGGCGCTGTATAACGCCGATGCCGACCTGATCCTGCAGGGACACAGCCACATTTATGAGAAGTACGCCGTAGCCGATGCCGATGGCAAAAAGGACGAGGCCAAAGGTATCCGTTCATTCGTGGTGGGTACCGGCGGCGGTAACCTGGACAGTATCAGTAGTACCAAAGGACCACTGGAATACCGTAACAACAAGGTGTACGGCGTCATGAAGCTGACATTGTCGTCGAACGGCTACAGCTGGAAATTCATCGACATCGACAACAAGGTGCTGGATGAAGGCACCGGCACCTGCCACTAGACTAGTAGGATAAGCGCGATTACCAGTATGAAGCTGCCTGAGATGATCGGAGCGGCGATGGAAACCTGCTTCTCGTAGCGGTCGGATGGTAGGAACTTGCGCTTGCCGGCCAGCAACAGAAGTCCGAGCGCGGCTATGGTCAGCGCCAGACCGAGGCTAAAGAATAGCACCAGGATGAGGCCGAACCCCGGATGGCCCAGGCCGGCCGCCAGCAACATCAACGACAGCGCATCGATACAGGGTACGATACCACCACCGGTGCCAGCGATGACCAGGCTCCAGGTATGGCTATTCTTGCCAAGCTTCGCCACGAATGCCGGCATGGCGTGGTGATGATGTCCGTGCCCGCCTTCCGCGTCGTGGCTATGATGGTTATGTTGATCATGCTCATGGGTATGGGCATCACCGTGGCTATGGTCGTGGCCCGGTTGGTGGCGCCGTTCAGCAATGAGCTTACGGATGCCGGTGGACAGTAAATAGACCGCCAGGACGAATACGAGTATGGCGCTAGCCTTCTCAAAGTACGGCAGCAGGCTGTTGACCGACCGGCTGGCGTTCAGGCCGAGCAGCGTGAAACCGACGATATATATGACCAGCGTGTGGGCTATGGTTATGGCTGCCGTGAGTATAGCCAGGTCTTTGTAGCGGTTATCCTTCTGACCGATGAGCAGCGCCGCAAGTACTGTCTTGCCATGGCCGGGCGTCAGAGAATGGAATGCGCCTGCAATGACGGCGAACAGCAATATCAGCAACGCCAAGCCATAATTAGTGCGATCGTTGCCGAAGACCTGGCTAAGCCCCTGCTCCATGGCCCGTTTGGCGCTGGCGTACCATTCGGCCGGTCCGCCGGAAACTCCGCCATCAGGATTGACTAACTGGGCCGAATTGTCGGCGAAGTAGCGTCCGTCGTCCACGTTGACGTGAACCGTAGCGTAGGCATTACGGTAGTCTTCTTTGAAGGTGTGCGTCACCGTCTGGCCGGTCGCCGTAGCGCCATCACCGAAATCCCAGCGGAATTCCCCGGCACGGGCAGTGTCCGGCGCCAGGCGGGCCGAAAGCCGTACTTGTTGGCCGGCCGGCATGGAAATCGCTTCCGTGTCGTTGCTGACTTCCCTGCCGTCGACCGATACGAAGACCCGTGGCCTCTGGAAATCTTCACTGGGCAGAATGAAGATGGCGCTTGATTCGATGAGCCGCCGCTTGCCTTCGACTGTCCCGTGTATGCGTAGCATGTAGGCTCCGGCTTCCTGATACGTGTGCTTGGCGGTCAGACCGGTTGCTGTGCCGCCGTCGCCGAAATCCCATTGGAAGGTCATGTCGTTGGCATCGTTATTCGACACTGCCAGCAGTTTGCGGTCGATGCCGAACTCCAATGCTTCTCCTGGCATATGGCGGTTGATGTCGGTGGATTGCGGTATCCCGATGAAACCGGTCTTGGGCTGTTTGACCGGATAATAATCAACGAAGCTGCCGTTGATGCGCAGGAATGAAGGCTGCCCCGGCAAGTGCGCCGCGGCGGGCGCGCTCAGGCTGACGGCGACAAGTAAGCTTAACGCGGCCGTCGCTCCGGCCAGGCGGAACCAACGGCGAAACCGGATCATGCCGGCTCCGGCCGTCCGCCAAGCCGGGCGATGGTCAGCCGTAGCAGCTCGTCTGACAGGCCTTCCAGCTGGTGCACGGCTTGGCGGATGGCCTGTGACGTGGCGTCATCCTCATCGATAAGACCGTCGGTCACAGCACAGTGGGCCGCCGCCGCGCCGGCGTAGAAGCTGGACCACTCCAATACTTCGACCGGATTGTCCCATTCATCGCCGACGTACAGATCCATCATGCGGGTCAGTTTCTCCGTGGTCTTGGCCAGCTTGGTCTCGAAGGCCTCGCGGTCGTCAGCGGCCACCTGCGGCAGTTCGGCGCCGCCGATGGTCCGTAACCGCTCACTGATGCGCGGCGCATAGTCCTGCAATTCAGTGCCTGCCCGGCGGTGCATGTCTCCTGCCAGGGTTACGAAGGCTGCTACCTCGGCGTATTTCTTGATGGCTTTGTGGTTCATAGTGCCTCCTTACGTGACCGGGCCGGCATGGCCCATAACAGATACATGATCGGTAACAGCATGCCAAAGGCCAGTGTCGTCAACGCGACAGATGGCGAGACCCATTCCCACAGGGCGCCGGTGGCGACTGACGAGACCAGGAAGCTGAGTGATATGACCGTGTTGGCGACACCGAGTCCGCTCCCTAACCGCTCCTTTGGCAGATAGGTGCTGATCCAGGCTTTGACGACGGCGTCGTTGGCGGCGCTGAACAGGCCGTAGATACAGAAGGCTACTACTACCATGCCAAGCGACAGGTTCTGTCCCAAAAGGCTGTACGTGACCGTGAAAGCCGCCAGGCCGGCCAGCAGCGTATTGCGGAAACCATATTTGTCGGCAGCGATACCACCGACCAGGCTCAGTCCGGCATACACCAGGTTGTAGATGATATAGATACCGATCACCAGCACGGCGTTCTGGATCTCGATGCCAAAGACCTGCTGTTGGCTGCCAAGCAGTTCACTGGCCCGCAGCAGTATGAAGATGTCCGAACTGTTGAAGATACCAATCAGGACCAGACCGATCAACAGCTTCTTGTAATCGCCAGGATATAACGACGGCCTGAAAATGCCGGCGTAGCTGCGGCAGGCCTCCTTGAGCATCGGCCAACGGATGACCGGCTTTGAGACTTGCGACCGGACCATGAAGGTCAGCGCCACGGCGGCAATGCCCGGTATCAGGGCGTAGATGAAAATATGTGATAAGCGGTCGTACAGACTGAAGCCGGCTATCAGTCCCAGTGCGATCAGCGGGCCAAGGGCCGCGCCAAGCGTGTCCAGACTGCGGTGGAAGCCGAAGACCCTTCCCCGTGCCGACCGGTCTGACTCCAGTGATAATATGGCGTCACGCGGGGCGGTCCGGATACCCTTGCCGAACCGGTCGGCGCTGCGGATACCGATCAGTGCCACCGCACCACCGGCCACACCGAGCAGTGGTTTGCTAAAGGCTGAAAGTCCATAGCCGGCACGGACGAACCACTCCGGCCGTCCGAGCTTGTCGCCCAGATGGCCAAAGAAGCTTTTGCTGATGCCGGCTACCGCCTCGGCGGCACCCTCGATCACGCCCATGGCCACCACGCTGATGCCGATGCTGGCAAAGAACAGCGGCATCACCGGGTATAGCATCTCACTCGACAGGTCGGTGAAGAACGATACCAGTGACAGCAGCAAAATGTTGCGTGTTATCAGCCGCTTGAAAGCTGGTTTTTTGCCGGGCGTGGCGGTATCGGTCGTGTCTTGCGTCTTGGCCATGATCAGTCGTTACGGTTCCAGTAGATGTTCCGGACGTACCCGAGACTCATGTCGGTGATACCATCCGCCTTATCATCGGTACGGGTTAGTTTCTGCAATATGTATTCACGGCGGTCGCCGGCGGTCCGGGAGATCTGGCTGAGCTGGTTGTCACCGAAGGCGTAGAACCCGCCATCGGCTATGATGCCGGCCTCATCATGTCCGGCCTGGATGAAGCTGATGTCCTTGGGCGCATCCTTTATCTGTTCCGGCATGTCGGTCAGGTTGCTCTTGTACGTCAGCGGGTCACCGCGCTCGTCATGTCCCCACGACCAAAGCCGGCCGGTCGTATCGAGGGCGATACCCTGTCTGAAACCGGCATCTATCTGACTGATGCGCGTACCGTCCGGGAAGGCTATGCGGGCGATCTGACGCGTGCCGCTATCGTTACGGTAGTGGCCGCGTCCCAGCTGACCCCAAGCGTTGCAACCGTAGCCGTAAGCTACTTGTCGGTCATCGACCATCAGGATACTGCCATACCCTGCCGAGACTTTCGTGAAGTGGTGGTCGGACTTGATATGCCGCGGCGTGATGCTGTCGATCGGTAGGTTGCTCTCTTCCAGACAGTAGACTTCATCGCTTTGCGCCCGGCCATTGTAATACGAGCCGCCGACGCTGATGTCGTGTGCGAACTTGGCGGTCAGTTCGGCTAATCCCGGTGTGCCGGGGTCGCATTTCATGCCCCACGCCCACAAGCTGCCATCCGGCTTGAGCGCCGTGCTGAAACGATAGCCGGCGGCGATGGTGCTGGCGCCGCTGAATACTTTGGTCGGTTTGTCGACATCCTTGCGCTGGCCGTTGCCGAGCTGGCCCGACAGATTGAAACCCCAGGTATAGACATCACCGTTCTCGGCCAGTGCCATGGCGTGGCGGTGTGTCATGTCTATCTGTTTTATCCGCAGGTCGTCACCGATGGTGATGCGGGTGAAATTAGGCTCGTCGCCACCGAAGCGGCCGTTGCCGAGCTGGCCATGCTCGTTCTGCCCGCTGGTATAAACCTGTCCTGATTTGGTCAGCAGGACCGAGCTGCTCTCACCCTGCTTCAGGTCGGCGATATCTGACGCCGCGAACGGTTTGTCGTGACGGTTGATGCCCAGGTTGACATCATCGGTGGTTCTGAGGTCGAGCGTATGGCTCGGACGCTTGAAGAAATGGTGGGCGTTCAGGCCTATCAACAAGGTTATCAAGGCGGCGATGAATAAGACCGCCCCATAGCGGTGGCTGAAACGTCGCAGCTGCGTTACCCTTTCACTCATTACACCCGATTATAGCGCCGGAGCGGACTCAGGCCAAGTCACTGATGGGCGTCTTCGCCCAGCTTGTCGAGCAGGTCGGCCAGCTCGCTACCTGGCAATGAGTTGCAGTCGATGCCGCGTTGGATGGCTATGACGTAACCTTGGGTGATACGTTTGACCCGCAGGGCGTCGTCACGCCAGAAGCCGGTGATGATATACGGTTTGTCGGCGTTGAATACACGGCTGACGATCTTGACTGAGCCGAAAATCGGGCCGACCGTGGCGGTGACGTTGAGCAGGTCTTCCACGCGGATACTCATGACTTCGCTGGCCCGCCAGAATGACCGTTTGGTGACCGTCAGTTTGGCGCGGTCCACGACCAATTGGTCATTGAACAGCTTAAAGACCGTGTCGGCGGTTACGAGTACCTCATTGGAGCCATGGATTGCTTGGGCAAGCTCCTGGCGCGTCTCGTGCGGCGTCAGTGGTCTGTCCTGGGTCTCCTGCTGTGCTTGTGGTGGCGGCGATTGTTGTGGTTGGGTCTGTCCGGTTGGCTGCTGGTCGTCCATGGTTCCTCCTGGCCACACTATACGCCACGTGGAATAAGCGCGAAGTGAGAAAAATTACGGTAGGAACCGGTCAAGTGCCAGGGTGGCCGACAGCGTCAGCAGCACGAGCAGTGAGAAGCCGAAGACGCCCCGGGCCCAGGTGTCGGTGGACTTTCCTTCTTTGACGGGCAGGCCACGTACAGCCTTGTAAAGCCACACGGTGCTGACGGCCATGGTTACTATCAGGCCTGTCGCACTGACCGGACCAAGCAGGTATAGGCCACCGAGCGTGGCGATGAACACGATGATCGAACCGATGATGTGACGCTTGGTGGCAGCGATGCCCTTGACAGCTGCGAATACCGGAATACCGGCAGCTTGGTAGTCCTTTAGGCGGTAGATGGCTATGGCATAGAAATGCGGTATCTGCCAAGCGGCCATGATGATGAACAGGGCCAGGGCCGTCAGATCGGTCCTGCCGGCCACTGCCGTGTAACCGGCCACGATCGGTGTGGCACCAGGAATGCTACCGACCAACGTTCCCCACGGCGAGCGTCGCTTGGCATAACCGTACGCCACCACGTAAGTGTAGAGGCCAAGCAGTCCGACGTAGACCGTGACCAGATTAGTGAAAGCCAGCAGTAGTATCAATCCAGCCAACCCGGTGATGGCGGCCAGCACCATGGCCCCGGCGACGCTGACTTCGCCGCTGATGAGCGGCCGGCCGCGGGTACGCCGCATACGGGCATCAATCGGACGATCGATGTAGTTATTGAGCACGCAGCCGCAAGCTATCACCAGCCCGCTGCCAACCAGAGTGGCTACGAACGTACCCCATGATACTCCGGGCGAGCCGGCCATGCCGGCCGCGAACAGGAAGCCGGCGGCCGTCGTCAGGCTGTTGCCGTAGATGATGCCCGGTTTGGTCAGCCGGTAGTACGCCGATATGGTACGGGCCAGGCTTGGTGCTTCCGCCGCCTGGCGGCCGTCAGTTACCGATGCCTTCGTCTTTGACGATGAATTCATTGTAGTCCTTGTTGCCGTCCTTGGTCATCATATGGTAGTCCAGATTGCGCATGATCCAAAGCGTACCGACGATAAAGATCGTCAGTAAGATCATTGCTAAATTGAAGGCTTGTAGTTTCCAGCGTGGTTCACCTTCGTCACGGATGTGCAGGAAAAACCAGATTTGGATAGCGAATTGCGCCAGAGCCATGACACTGAGCGACAGGAACAGCGGCCAGCCGGTAATGCCGTTCGTGGTGAAGAAGTAAGCCGCTAGCGTCAACGTGACCGACAAGGCGAAGCCCATGATGTATTGGTGCAGATGCTTGGTGTGCTCAGCCTTGCTTGGCGTGGGAAGATGTCGTTCCATCAGCTTGCTGCTCCTAACAGATACACATAGGTGAATATGAAGATCCAGACGATGTCCAGGAAGTGCCAGAACAGGCTCAGGATGGTCAGCCGGCGCAGCATGTTGTCGGTGATTCCCTGCTTCATGACGCGCCAGGTGCAGACGGCCAACCAGATGAGCCCGGCCGTGATGTGGGCGCCGTGCGTGCCGACCAACGTGAAGAACGACGACAGGAAGGCGCTGGTACGCCAGCTATGGCCGTCGGCTACCAGCATCTTGAATTCATGCAGCTCCAGGGCCAGGAAGCTGGCACCGAGCGCGAACGTCACCATCAGCCACATGGCGGCATGACGGTGGTTGCGTTGTTGGGCCGCTAATAGTGCCATGCCGACCGTGAAACTACTGGCCAGCAATATCAGAGTCTCCGCCAGGATTCCCGGCAGTTCAAAGATCTCTTTTGCGGACGGACCGCCGGCCGTGGCGGTGTGCAGCACCGCGTAGGTCGCGAACAGCGTACCGAACAGCAGCAGGTCGGTCATCAGGTATACCCAGAAGCCGAAATTAGACTTGTCGAGCTTTTCCAGAGCTAAGGTCGTGTGCTTATCGCTCATAAAGCGATTCCTTTCTGGCGCATCCGTTCCGCCTTGGCTATCTGACGGGCGGTCAGTACGTACTCGGTATCATCGTCGGTCAGCCGTAACGTTAACACGATCAGGAAGCCGATAAGCGCCGTCAAAGCCAGCCACCAGATATGCCAGATGACCGCGAAACCGATTACGAAGGCGATGACGCCCAATATCAGGCCGCTGCCGCTGTTGCGCGGCAGCTCGATATCCTCGTATGCGACCTTGGGAACGATGCCGGCTTCGGCGGTCTCCTGCTTGGCCAGCCAGAACGCATCGCGGCCGGTGACGGTCGGGATGACCGCGAAGTTATATTCCGGTGCTGGCGACGGCGTGCTCCATTCCAGGGTCCGGCCACCCCATGGGTCGCCGGTGGTATCACGGTACTGGCGGCGCATGAAGTAACTGACGACTTGCTG
The DNA here is from genome assembly GCA_023268595.1 of Candidatus Saccharimonadia bacterium. GTDB lineage: Bacteria > Patescibacteriota > Saccharimonadia > Saccharimonadales > UBA4665 > JALQUD01. The sequence goes on along the minus strand of JALQUD010000014.1, from coordinate 304 downwards.
TAGTAGCTGGAAGCCGACACCGACCATGATCAGCGCCAGGCCGACCGCCGAGACGATGAACAGCCATTGCCAGCCCAGACTGGCGTCGTAGCTGTCCAGCCGGCGGGTGGCACCCATGATGCCGAGGATGTACAGTGGTATGAAGGCTAGCGCGAAGCCGATGATCCAGAACCAGAACGCCAGTTTGCCCGTCAGTTCATTCAGCCGGTAGCCAAAGATCTTAGGCCACCAGTAGACCAGCGCCGCGAAGTAACCGAATAGTACCCCGCCGATGATCATATTGTGGAAATGCGCTACCAGGAAC
>JALQUD010000149.1 GCA_023268595.1 Candidatus Saccharimonadia bacterium | reverse complement strand
TTCGCATTATGGAACGATAACGGTGCTGATGTATACCGGATGGATGAGTACGATGCTTTGTCGTACGAGTTTTACAGGGATGATTCCGTTACCGGACTATCCACTGACGCCCCATAGCGCGCAAGGAGCTGTAACAGTATGATCGGAAAACCAGAAATCGTCCTGCTCATCATATGCCTAATACTGGCCGGTATCGCCTGGTTCGTCTGGCGACTCATAAAGATCGCGATCGAAGCGGCCCGCCGCCCGTAGTGAAGTGATTAGGTGACATATGGACATCATTAGGGCGGTAAACGATCGTGTCGTCCGGATGCGGCGGATAACGCCGGATGATACCATGCGCCTGAAGCTAGGGACCGAATGGCCGCGGGCCGTAGAGAATGCCCGGCACGTTGAAGCTTATGCTATGCATTATCGCTCTGATGGAAAACTGATTGCCGGTTTCATGGTAGTGCCGTCGCAGCCGGTGGCCGAGCCGCTTCCCTGCGTCGTGTACAACCGTGGAGGCGCCGCTGATTTTGGCATGGTCACACGCGGTATGCTGCTAACGCATCTAGCGGAAGTCGCCCGCGCCGGCTATGCCGTGATAGGTAGCCAGTATCCTGGCAATAGTTTGAGCGAGGGCCACGATGAACGGGGTGGTTACTCCGACCTACGAAGCGTCATCGATATGTACGAGCAGATTATACGGCCGGTTGACGTTCTTGATGAGACTCGCACGTCAATGTATGGTTTCAGCCGAGGTGGTATGATGACCTATCAGTTATTGAGGCATGTCAGCTGGGTGCGTCGGGCGGTCGTACTCGGCGGACTGGCGGACCTGTTCCGCAACATTGATCAGCGGCCGGAAATGGCACCAGTGCTAAAGACTGCTTTCGGCGGCACCGAAGCCGGTATGGTCGAACGCTCCGCCGTCCGTTGGCCGGAAAAGATTAATCCCAATGTTCCGCTGCTCATGGTGCATGGGCAGTCGGACTGGCGGGTCAGTCCGCAAGACTCCCAAGATATGTATCGCCTTTTGATATCTGATGCTAACCGCCTGCGCCTTTACGACGGCGATGACCATGCGGTCTCAAAGAA
>JALQUD010000148.1 GCA_023268595.1 Candidatus Saccharimonadia bacterium | reverse complement strand
ATTAACACCTTATACATGTGAATTTTTACCTGGCAAAGGCTTGGATATTCTGAAACAATATCAACATGTCGGCTACCCCCGCAGCAGCTACGGCATTCAAGGAATTGTTCCTGAACCACGGTGCGCAATACACGTACCGTAAGGGAGAATTCGTCATTCGTCCGGGTGAACAACCATCCGGCATATTTTATATCGAAAGCGGCTTAGTCAAAGCCTACGACATCACCAAGTATGGCGAGGAAAATCTGCTGATCATCCGCAAGCCCGAGGAGATGTTCCCGTTCATCTGGGGTATTACCGGTCAGGAGCGCAGTATCATCTATGAGGCACTGGTGCCATCGGCGCTACGCATGGTCAGGCGCGAGACGTTCCTAGACTACGTAGACCACAACCCCGACGCCCTGGCCGTCCTGCTGGACGCAGCCTTGGAAATGTACCGTCTGCATTCCGAACGCATCCTCAACCTCGGTTACCGCAATGTCCGTGAACGGTTGGTGTCATTCTTACTGACGACCGCCGGCCGTTTCGGAGTTACCAATGATAGCGGCCACACCCTGCTGGATGTACCGCTCCGGTACCAGGATATCGGTAGTGCCATCAGCGCTTCACGCGAGACGGTCGGACGCGAGATGCAGGCACTGGAGCGGCGTGACATGCTCCGCGTCCAGGACGGTTATATAACGCTGTGCGACGTAGATGCGCTGCAAGACTTCTTGTGATCAAACGCTCAAAATCCGTGATCAGCTAACGCCACTGCTCCATGATCTCTTCGGTCACCTTGACCACGTCCTCGCGGGCCGGAATGTCATGATGCTCGTAATAATGTTCGGTGGACAGATAGTTGTCAATCACGCTCAGACAGTAGATCTTATCGCCGATGACGTGCATCTTGTCGACCGCCTCGGGACTGGCGATCGGTGTGATGATGACCAGCTCCTTATATTTGACGGGCTTCAAAAATTCCTTGGCGATATCCAGCGAGAAACCATTGTTCAATCCGTCGGTCGCCAATAGGATGTGTTTACCTTGCAGTAAGTCGGTCCGCAGCCCGGACCCACTGCCCAGCATGGTGTGCATGCGGGTCAGGCCCTCGCGCTTACGGTCTTCCAGATAGCCGCGATAATCCATCATCAGCTCTTCCACCTGCCCGGCCGACCAGGCACTGTTGTAGGTGAAGTTACCTG
>JALQUD010000147.1 GCA_023268595.1 Candidatus Saccharimonadia bacterium | reverse complement strand
CGTACCGGGAGTATTTCTGCTCCCCGAGGTTCCTGGCAGCCCATTTCGCCATGCCTTCTTCAGGAGTGCCAAAATAGACGCGGGTGTTGAAGGATGAAATCAGGGCATCAGCGCCATCGCTGCCATATATCTCCCGCATCTTTGCAAAAGACTGGAAGGAGACGGCCATGCAGCCACCGAACTGTCGGATTTCATCAGCCGCCCCGAGGATCGATTCAAGCCGCTGCAATGAACCGAGCTCGTCAATGACAACCCAAACTCGGCGGGTGCTGGATTGATTGAGGCTCTTGATGGACTCGATAGTGATGTCCAGCCAGCAAGATATTAGCGGTTTAAGTAGAGTCGCCTGATCTGCGCGGTTCGGCAGAAATAGAATGCCGCGCTTTTCGTCGTCCGTGACCCATTTTCTGATCGAGAAATATGATTCCCCGTCTTTCAGGATACGCAGCGCGCGCAATCCAATGACATTCGTAAACACCACGGAGGCGGCCGTCCTTGGCGAAGCCTCGGGCATGACGTTATGTGCGAAAGTCCCTTCGAGAAACTTGCGGGTCCGGGAGAAATCCGACTTCACCAGCATGTCGATAATCATTTTGTTGCTTGGATAGAGCGACAGGCGGGCCATCTTTTTCATTGTTTCGGCAAGAGCTAGGCGCGCTGCTTCTGCCCACGTTGGATCGCCAGTGCGTGGCAACTCGATTAATGAAGCCGCAACTTGATCCGCCTGGTGTGGATTTAGGACTTCATAGAATGGAGCCCAGCAAGGCGAACGTTGATCTAGTGGATTGAGGATGATGTCAGTCTGTGGATTGTAGAATTCCTTGGTATAGCTTCCCATCCGGTCGTAGATGATCGCCTTATCGCCATTTGCGACGATCTGTTTTACCAAAGCCCGCATTGCGATAGTTTTGCCGGTACCTGACGTACCACCAAATGCCGTGTGCCGCGTTTCGGCGCTTTCGGGGTATGACACACCACATATCGAGTAACGGCCGTGGCCGGAGCGATGGCGACGGAGGCCCGGGAACCGCCACCAGCTGCCAGCATCATTTCGCCGCTGTACAATTGATCGTAGCTTTTTAATTGTTACGACACCTGGCGAACCGGTCTCATTGAATCGCTTATTGAAGCGGAGACCACGAAACACAAAGTAGCAGCCAAGCAGGGTTGCTACGGTGCCCGCCACCAGAATCCCTGCCGTCAGTGAGTTTGCA
>JALQUD010000146.1 GCA_023268595.1 Candidatus Saccharimonadia bacterium | reverse complement strand
ATCTCCATGCTGGTATGAATACTTTAAGTTTGGGTATATGTGCTAGGTGATGCATCTTGAGACGCCGGGCGAAACGGGATTTGAGGAGGTCGCGTCCGGCGAGCGCGGCGTCGCGTGCGACCCTCACAGCCATGGGCGGAAACGGCCCCGCGTCGGTATCAAGCAGCAGCTCCCCGCGAGTCATAAGCCTGCAACCCTTAGACGTGCCAGCCGCCCTTGCTTAGGCAGCCCATTCCTGAAGAAAATGCCTCGCCTCACGCAGAAGAGAAAGATGTCCGGCAATGATGGTGCCGATCGTGAGACGCTGTTGATGCGTCAGTTGCAGCAGCTGGAAGAACAGGTACAGAAGCTGCGGCTGCGGCTGGACCGCTTTCTCAAGCCTGCCCCGCCTGCTGGGGGCTTCCTTATGAGCGGGGATGCGAACGGCTTGGTCGGCGCCGAGGAGAGAGAGCGAGCCATGCATTACCTGTGGGCACGCAATTACCCAGATGTGTTTACAGAAATCCTTAGCTCCGACCAAGATGTGGCTGAGCTTCTGGACATTCGGACGGCAAATGTGTACAACTCGCGGCTTGCTGCTGACTTTGAATCAGAGGTGCGCCGAGGCCGCCGGCTTAACTTTCTCGGCGGACTGTTGGCTAGAAATCGCAACGTGCACTTCTTTCCGAAACACCAGCTCCTATTAGCTGTTCAGTGTAAGCACAAGCAGGTAAACCACGCGCTGTGGGCTCAGCTATGCCAGATGCGCGTCCTTCCGTCCCTTAAATGGACGGAAGACTTTATCGCTGATGCGCTGAAGCTACAGAAGACCTACATCCCCAAGTATGACGTTGTCGACTGGGTGAGCGCAGCCGTCTTCGACAACTATACGGAGCAGGTAAATTACTCGGCAGCCCACAACGCAGACACCCAGGGTGAACGGCTAGATATGACTAACTGGGCTACGCTCTTTCTTCCCGTGGAAGTTCTACCTCACATCAACTTGGCACGCCTGGGCCCGCCAGGTGCGTGTCTATTGCCAGTGCTTGAATATTGATTGTGCAAAATGCTTGTGTATGCTTTCCTGGTCACCTTTGACTACATGCCTTTTTTGGCGGTCATCAGGAGGCAATACGCTTAACTATATGTTCAAGCTCGGTTTCGACAAGTACAGCATCGTCGCGCTTTGCCATCCGCTGCATCCGGACATCACAACCCACCAAACTCGTCGGTGGCGCGACTCCCTCCGCTCTATTGAGAA
>JALQUD010000145.1 GCA_023268595.1 Candidatus Saccharimonadia bacterium | reverse complement strand
ATCCCTCTCTCTCCGCCAAATAAATAAGCATCTGCGCAAGCAGATGCTTATTTATTTGTTGAGCTAAGGGATTAGAACGCGCATGCCAGTGGCATGCAGCCGCCCGAAGCCCGGCGACCATGGGAGCCGGGTTGCCTGAGCCGCCTGTTCGGCGGCGGGCAAGGTCGAATCCCTCTCCTAGAAGAGGTCTAGCACGCCCCGGCTCGATAGTCGTGAAATTATATACGTTGTATATACGTTTTATATGTTTTCCAGACTATGCCAGACAGGTAGTAACCGCTCGCACGCGCACTCGAACCACGAGCAAACTCACTCAACCCGCGCGAATACCATGGCGCCAACCACCAAAGCACCGTCACGCTTCAGCATGGCACCGACCACGTCGAGCGTGGCACCGGTAGTCAGCACGTCGTCTACGAGCAGGATGCGTTTACCGCGGATATCGGCGTGGCGCTTGAGTGAATAGGCATTTTGTAGCTGCTGTTGACGCTGCAACCGATCGGCTGTCTTCTGTTCAGAATGACCCGACCGCTCGAGCAGGGGAGCGAAGATTCCCTCGGTCTGTCGGGCCAGCGATTTGGCAATGAGCACCGACTGGTCGTAGCCACGGGCCCGCACACGGCTGGTCGCCGTCGGCACCGGCATGATGAGCACGTCGGGCGCGATACCTTCGCCGAAGCGCCGCGCCATAAGCGCAGCGACATCGTCGGCGGCGGCCATAGCCCGCTGGAACTTCAGCCCGGCCAACAATCGTTTCGCAGGGCCGGAATAGCTGGTTAGGCACATGACGGCCGTCAAGGGTTTGGCCGGTTTGCAGTCGTGGCACGTCCGCCAACCACGCCGCGTGCTACCACAACCGTAACAGGACGGCTCCATGGCCGGCAGCAGATCACCGCATGACCTGCATAGCGGTCGGCCTTCGCGACCGCAGCCTACACAGAGATGCGGCGCGTACAAAGAAACGAAGCGGTCGACGATTGACATGTTGTTATTAAATCGTTGTTAATAATAAAGAGGTTCGTTGCAATCAGATTATAAACTAAGCTATACTGCTGTTAAGACAAAAACGCAAGTTAAAATTATACGAGAGCTCGCAAGGCTATGCAACGATAAGCGTCTTGGCATCATGAAAATTCCGCCAATCGATCGCCTGAAACAGCCAAAAAACACTCTGACGAGCCGAACATACATTACCAGTGGAGGGTACACACTATGGCGCGAAGAAATCGCGACGATGATCTTTTGATGGAAGACGATGAGCTGACCGCAGCCTTTCTTGGCGAG
>JALQUD010000144.1 GCA_023268595.1 Candidatus Saccharimonadia bacterium | reverse complement strand
ATCGACCCCGTCAACACGGCATACGCGAACCATGGGAATGGCGTAGCCAGCGCGAAGCGGCGGATCAGCTTAGGACTGCGCTGCCACGACGATACCGCGCTGCACATGGTGCCCAACAAGGCCAGCAGACTGACCGGACCGTGCCAGGTGGCAGCCGTGGCCAGCACCGCCGCAGCCAGAAACGTGAACAGTATCCAGCGGTTGTGCTTACGGGGCTTCACTTTCATGAAAACATAGCTGCGGGCGGCTCCGATCAGGTTCATGGCAGCGCCGGTCATGGCGCCAAGCAGGAAAAAGTGCGAAGCGAATAGACAGGCGGCGATGGTCGCCAAACCCAGCATCCGATGCCGTTTGTTGGACTGGTAAACGGCCAAGGTAAAAATGACCGCGGAGAACCCGACCGCCTGGACGATATACTGATATTCCATCAGCACTATGATACCAGAATTTTGCAGTGCCGCTTAAGGTTTGTACTCCAGTATGTCGCCCGGTTGGCCACCCGCCAAGGCTGTGCCCGCTTAGAGCTGCTGGACCACGTCGACGTATACGCCGGCCGGATCACGGACGATGAAGTGGCGCTGGCCCCATTCCTCGTCCTTCAGCTCGACGACCATCGGCACGCCGGCCTTGCTCAGCCGTTCGAATTCAGCCGTAGCGTCATCTGTCTCGAACCCGTAGACCATGCCCTCACCCGTAAAGCCGGTGTGCAGTTCCTTCGGCTGGTTGGTCGCACCGGTCACCATGAAAGCCAGTTCGGCACCACTCTTTTCGTGTACCAGATGCACGTACCAATCCTGCTCGAACACCTTGCTGAAACCGAAGTTGGTAACGTAGAATTCGGCGCACTCATGCAGCTTGTCGGTTATCAGCAATGGGTAGATTTTCTTCATATCAGAACCTTTCTTTGACTTATGTGACAAAGACAAGTTTATGGTAATTGCGCCGCCATTGATTGGACAAACCGGCCACGTTTAGCTGATGCGGCGCGTAGCGCGCTTTATGATCCATACCGTATGCGGATTATCCGATTGACGCCACGAATCAATCAGTTGCCTGGTCGGCTCAGGATTGACTTTGAGGTAATCGGTAAGATGGTTGGCGACGGACCGCTGGACGAACTTGACCGGGTCGGCTTTGAGCTTGTCCAGGATGGCGAACACCGGTTGTGGCTGTTCGATGAAGTTATCCAACTTTGGAGCCCACGGTAATTTTGGCCGCAGCCCTTCCGATGCTAGCCGGCGCAGATGGAAATTATCGTCGGACGCCCACCCGGACATGATCTCGAGCG
>JALQUD010000143.1 GCA_023268595.1 Candidatus Saccharimonadia bacterium | reverse complement strand
ATGAGTTTCGTCAATCGCCAGCGCCTGCGCACACAAGCCCTGGCCTTCGTCAGCGACCACTGCGACTGAACATCGACCTGGCCGGGCGGGCAGCCATCCGCTTCATGCGGATCCGGCTGCCCGCCCACCGGTTCACATCCTGTGCCCCGCTGCCAGCGACCACACCCCAACGCCAATGCCTATCTGTCAAAATATTCTCCAATTTTGTTATTCACTGTTTACATTTTGTTATGTATATGCAACAATTCATTTCGTAATGATATATAATCGCCTCAAGCTGCTGCGCACTGACCGGGGTCTGAGTCGCCAACAACTCGCCGATATGCTCGACGTCAATTACCAGACCGTCGGCTTCATAGAACGTGGTGATTACCTACCCAGCCTGGAATTGGCATTCCAGATCGCCAGCACCCTGGAAGCCAGCGTTACCGACGTCTTTTCCGACCAGCCATTCTCACCGCTCATAGAAAGGAAGCCGCAAGAATGAACACCAAACGAACCGTCTACATAGGCACACTCATCTATACGCTCCTGATACTATTTCTGTTATTCGCACCGGTGCCTATTTTTAGCCCCGTAGTACACCTGGCGGCACTACTGCTGCCGGTGATAGCCGCCGTAGCACTTTACACGTATGCCAAGGACCGCAGCGCCGCCGACCCTAAACGATCCGGTAGTAACGGTGGGACAATAGCCAAAGTATGCGGCGTCCTATTGTTAGCCTGCCTTGTTTTAGCATTCTGGTCCACCGACCGCACGCTATACATGGCCCGTATACCTGCTGACGGTACGGAGCAATTGTTCAGACGCTCAGTCATAGAGAATGCCGCCATGGCTGCGACTATTTCGGCCGGCATCCTTACGATAGCGCTGAGCGGACTTCAAAAAGATATGTTCTGGGCCGTCCGCGGCGCATCGCTCAAGATCGACGAACGCCAACAAGAGCAGCGCCGTCGCATCTTCGAGCGCAGTTACAAGCTCATGGCGATATCGTTCGTCATATTCGCCATATACTATGCCGGCGTAGTGCGGGATGCTCTGATAATCCTCAAGAACGCGGGCTACATTCCCGGTTCGGACATGGACCGCATGTTTGGCACCACCATGCCTGCCCATGCAGCCTTGCCACTCTATTGTATGGGTATACTCATGTTCGCCATACCGCTTTTGCTGGCTACGTTCGATGCATCCGATACTTCCAAACGCGCCGTCCAGCCAAAGTAGTAGACGTCCGTCACTACGCCGCGCGGTATAACTCACGTATCCGCTTTATCTAGCAGTCGCAGCAGCTCGGCCGGGTC
>JALQUD010000142.1 GCA_023268595.1 Candidatus Saccharimonadia bacterium | reverse complement strand
CGCCATAGCGTTCTCGTTGTTATTCCTGGTCAAATGAACGGTAGTGCTTAGGCACGGCCGTCTGCTATACTATGCGTAAGCATTTAAGGGGAGACGTATGCCGCCAGACATGTCGTCAAGGCAAGGTGCAACTTCCGGGGGATACCGCCCGATGTCGTACCAGCCATCAGCCCAAACACCGGTAGGTGGGGGATACGGATACGGTCAGGTGCAGTTGCCGTCGATGGCGCAGGCGATGCCGTCCGCACCGTCTCCGTACGGTCCGCCTCCGGCCCGGTCGGTGCCCCTATACGCCGCGCAACAGCCCGGTGCGATGGCGGATGTACCGCATGATCCGTATGCCTGGCAGCGTGGGCAGCCAATTGCTGCCCAGCCTGGACCGCAACCGGCTATGAATGGTTACGGGAACGGATATGGTGCGCCGGCAGCGGTCTCCGCGATGCCGCAGCCGACCGTTTCCGGCCAGTATCCTTCAGCGGGTCCGGCATATCCCACCCAACAGGCGGGCCAGGGCATGAGCCAGGCACCTTACGGACAACCACAGGCCAATCAGTACAACGGCCAATATAGTGGCATACGGCCATTCGCGCCGGCGCAGCCTTCCAACCCGGCGATGGCGTCCGGTTTTGGCTTCCAGGGGGGAGCTACCAATCCTCAACAGGCGTATGGTATGCCTGGACCGGCCGGCATGAACAGCCTGGCCGCTTACCAGCAGCCGGAAAGGCCGGCGCACAGTTGGCTGCAGCGGCTCTTTCATAATCCGCGCAAGCTGGCTACGGTCGGCGGTGTCGGGGCGGCGGCGATCCTGGTGATGGTCGGCGTGACGGCGCTGACCGGAGGAGTCGGCCAGACGCCATCGGCTAGCACTTTCGGTATATTCGGCGGCGGCGCCAAAAATCCGGATGAGTTGTTCCAGACGGCGCTGACGAACGCGCTGCAGACAAAGAACTTCACCCAGAAGGTGACCGACGACAACCGGACTATCGAGCGTAGCGTTGACGTGGGAATCGTAGCCTCACCGCGTATCACCGGCAAGGCAAGCATCAAGGACACTGCCACTTCGTTCGAAGCTTACGCCAACCGCGACAATACCTTCGTCAAGCTGACCAAGTCGCCCTCCTTGAGCGCCCGTCCGGCTTTAGCCGGCACGTGGGTGCAGGTACGGAAAGACGCGACGCTATTGGATAACTCCGGTACCGGCGGTACCTCGATGGACGTACTGTTCACGCCTATGACGGCGTTATTCGGCAGCTTCATCTTTGGCAATTACCAGCCTGCAGACCGTGACGCGCTGCTGTCGATCATCAATGATCA
>JALQUD010000141.1 GCA_023268595.1 Candidatus Saccharimonadia bacterium | reverse complement strand
ACGTGTACACGGCTTCATGAGCCGCATGGCTTCGCGTGCCGGCCGCCTGGTACTCAAGCGCCGTCGCAACAAGGGCCGCACCAAGCTTTCCGCTTAGTACGGCACTTCTGTCGCGCCCGACCTATATCCTGATGACCGGTACTTGATCTGTACCGGTCATTTGTTTAGCTGTGAGTACCGTAGCTGGTGATACGGATAGGGAAGCGCGGCCGATAGGGTAAAATAAAGTGCAATGATTGCTCGACGTTACCGATTCCATGGCTATAATGCCTTATCATTCGTTTACCGTAACGGTAAGACGGTGCGTTCGCGCTCGTGCTTGCTGCGGTATGCGCCGAACCCACGGCGCAACGATTGCCGGGTGGCGGTGATCGTCGGCAAGAAAGTCCACAAGTCAGCCGTGGTCCGCAACCGTATCCGTCGCCGGTTATTCGCCATCATACATGAGGTGGTAGGGGACTTGCCGCCGTATGACCTGGCTTTTACCGTACTTGATGCTTCTGTCGCTGAGTTGCCGCAAAAAGACATCAAAGACACAATATACAAACTTTTGCAAATATCTGATATTTTGAAATAAAACTGTGGATAAGTCAAATGTCGTTAATGACAGGGGACTTACTTCTGTTTTATCAGGGGTTGGGCTATAGTAGGAACAAAGGAGAAAACTACCTGTGTTTACGACGATAATCGTCCAGCCGATTTTTAACCTGCTGGTCCTCATATATAACTTGGTTCCCGGCCATAACTTCGGTGTGGCGCTTATTATTTTCACCGTGCTTGTCCGCTTGGCACTTTGGCCGCTCGTCAAACGCCAGATGCATCAGACCAAGCTGATGCGCAAGCTCCAGCCGGAGCTTAAGCGCATCCGCAAGGAAGCCAAGGGCGACAAGGTCAAAGAACAACAGATGATGATGGAGCTCTACAAAGAGCGCGGCATCAGTCTTTTTGCCTCGTTCAAGGTATTACTGATTCAAGTTCCTATTTTGTTCGGTTTGTATTTAGGTCTGACGCGGGTGGTCAAGGATCCCCAACAGCTGGTCAGCTTTTCGTACCCCTGGCTCCAGGACTTCAGCTGGATGCAGGAGCTGGCCCGCGACATCAGCAAGTTCGATGAGACGTTGTTCGGTCTGATCGACCTGACCCGGCCAGCGATCGGTCCGGATGGCCTGTACGTACCCGCCCTGCTACTGGTCATAGGCAGTGCCCTCATCCAGTACTTCCAGAGTAAGCAACTCCTACCTATCGATAAGGACGCGCGCGGTTTGCGTCAGATCCTCAAGGAGGCTGGCAGCGGCAAACAGGCCGAGACCGACGAGGTCAACCAGCCGATAAGCCCGTACGCGACCACCAAACGCACCGGCGAGCTCCTCTGCTACAACTACAATCACCTCTACGGCATGAATATCGCCTGCTTGCGCTTCTTCACCGT
>JALQUD010000140.1 GCA_023268595.1 Candidatus Saccharimonadia bacterium | reverse complement strand
TGCTGTTCGCATCAGCGGTGGTCATCCAGTTCATGACCGGCCGCTCGCCGGCTTCGGTCATTTCATTGGTACGCCAGGACGATAAACCGGTCAGGGTCGACACTGACCGCTGTAGCGAAGCCCAGCCGATCGCCAAGTTGGAACAGGCCCAATCACGTGGTTTACAACGCTTGTCGGTCTTCCAACAGGCCTGCCATTCATTGGCGGCCAACACCGCCATGGTGTTCGTAGGGATGCCAGCCTCGGCCAGCACCGTCGAAAAGCAGGCCAAGGAAACTGCCACGCTCCTGAAGGAGTATCACACCTATGGTATACGACCTCTGGTAATCGTCGAGCCGACCGACTATGTGACGAACGAGAACCTCGACTTTGCTGCCTATAGCCAAGGTGCGTACCAGCCGTTCCTGGAGAGCTACTTCACGGCACTAAAAGCCCAGGGTGTGGAATCCGCGATGCTTGGTATCGTCAATCCGTTCCCGGAAGCCAATTTACCGTACTGGAAGAACAACGAGCCTGAGTACTTCGCGCCTAGCGTCAACCGCTACATCAGTACGCTGCGTAAGTATTATCCGCAGGCTACCACGAGCATCATGCTTAACAGTGCTACCTACGAAACGACCGATTTCGATTGGGCGAACGGTGATTATTCCAGTTGGATGCCGTACATCAAACAGCTGACGCCTAAGAGCATCGACTATGTGGGTATGCAGGGCTTTCCGTGGGCCTCACCGAAAGGTGGTAATGGCCTGATCATCAATGCTGCCGAGTACCTTAATCCGGAAATCCTGGCCGAAGCGGCGGATTATCTGGGTATAAAACAGGTGTGGTACAACACGGGTAGTTTTGGCACCAAGTATGCCTTGGACGAGGAAAAGACCATCCATCTGCAGCCATCACAGCGCAAAGCCATCATGGCCACCGTTTCCGAGCAGGTCGGCATATTACAGCAGAAGGGCTACCTGGTGTCCGTGAACATCTTCGCGGAAGATAAGAGCAAGACGCCGGAAGAGACCGATTGGTCGTACTGGCAGGGCAATGACCCGTTCAGCTCGCCGGCCGCTCCGGTCGTGACCGATTTCATCCGCGATATGCGTGCGCGCAAGGCTGATGTCTGGCTGTTCGACAAATAGGTACGTCCAGATGGCCGTAAACGTCACAACGGCTTCATGGTATGATTGAACAAGTAAAATAAGGAGATGTCCATGGGCGCGTCAGAGTACGTAGTACAAGCCAAACAGCTCACCAAATCGTATGGCACCAACCATGTGCTCAAAGGTATCGACCTGCGCGTCAAGCGGGGAACCATGTTAGCACTCCTCGGCCCCAACGGTGCCGGTAAGACGACGACCGTCAAGATGCTGAGTACGCTGTTAAAGCCGGATGGCGGCACGGTCACCATCGAAGGTTTCGACGTGGTCAAGCAGGCTGATGAGGTCAGGCGTGTCATAGGGC
>JALQUD010000013.1 GCA_023268595.1 Candidatus Saccharimonadia bacterium | reverse complement strand
AGCAGCTTGACGAGTACAAGAAAGAGCTGCGCTACCACGATTTCCGCAAGCGCAAAGCCTGAGCTGCCTGTATAATCGGAACGGTATGAGACAACGACAGGCATTGAGGGTAATGCTGGAGGCGAACTCGGTGTTCCTGACGGGGCCACCGGGAGCTGGCAAAACCTTCGTATTAAACGAATTTATCAAACGTGCTGGCAAACAGAACCGTACGGTCGCCGTCACGGCCAGTACCGGTATCGCGGCCACGCACATCGGGGGTACGACCATCCACTCGTGGTCCGGGCTGGGCATCAAAGATTTCCTGAGCGACTGGGACCGTGACCGGCTTCGCCAGAACGAACGGCTGGTCAAGCGCTACAACGCGGCTGACGTGCTGGTGATCGATGAGGTATCGATGCTGCACGGCAAGCGGCTTGACATGGTCAATGAGACCTGCAAGCTGTTGCGTGACAGCGAAAAGCCGTTCGGCGGCTTGCAAGTGGTGCTGGTGGGCGACCTGTTCCAGCTGCCGCCGATCAACCGTAATGGTGAGATGATCGACTTCGCACACACCTCGTCCGCCTGGCAGGAATTGGCGCCGCATGTCTGTTACCTGACCGAGCAGCACCGTCAGCAGCAGGACGGTCTGCTGGACCTATTGAATGCCATGCGCAAGGGTGACGTGGATGAGCTGTATGAAGAGATGCTGCGCGAGCGCATGAGCGCCAAGCCGGATGACGACGAGCCGGTGACGCGGCTGTACACGCATAATGTGGACGTCGAGACCATCAACCAGCAACACCTGACGTCGCTATCGACGGCCATGAAGCCGTACATCATGGAATCCAAGGGTGCTGCGCCAAAGGTGGAGCAGCTGATCAAGAGTGTGCTGGCACCTGAACAGCTGGAGTTGAAAGAAGGTGCCGAGGTGATGTTCGTGGCTAATAACTTCGGTGCCGGCTTCGTGAACGGCACGCGGGGCAGGGTGACTGGCTTCAAGGACGGCCTGCCTTTGGTGGAGCTGCTCAGCAACGGCCGGACGGTCAAGGTGGAACCACACTCTTGGGCGCTAGAAGAAGACGGCAAGAAGCGGGCCGAGGTAGTGCAACTGCCGCTGCGGTTGGCATGGGCCATCACCATCCATAAGTCGCAGGGTATGAGCCTGGATGCGGCCGAAATCGACCTGAGCCGGTCGTTCACGCCCGGTATGGGCTACGTGGCGCTTAGCCGTGTGCGTAGCATCGACGGGGTATATCTGAAGGGAATCAACAACTTGGCCCTGGCCATGCATCCGCAGATCTTTCATTTCGATGTTGAGCTGCGTAGTGCTTCCGAGGCGCTGGCCGACGTGACCGATGATTGGCCGGAAGATGCGCCGGCAACCGACGACGCTGAAGCGGCTGATGGTGAACCGTCGCTAGCGGTCCAGAACTACGATGAGGACTTGTTCAGTCGCTTGCGTACCTGGCGCATGGAGCAGGCCCGTACCAAAAGCTTGGCACCATACATGGTGGCGCATGACACGGCATTGCAGGAGTTGGCGCGCATCAAGCCGGTGACCCGGCAGAAGTTGCTCGGTATCAAAGGCTTCGGGCCTAAACGGGTGCAGGATTACGGCGACGGCATACTGGAAGTGATCATGGCATATACCGGTGCCGGCCAGGATGCGGCAAGCGAGGCTATGAAGTGGAGCAAAGAGGAGGATGACTTCCTGCTACGCCAATTCAAGGGCGGTGTCGACTTGGATGCTGCCGTTGCCCAGAGTGGCCGCCAACCGGCCGAGCTCTGGCAACGCTTACAGCAGTTGCTGTAAAAGTCTGTGGCAAGTTTCACAGCTCCGTTTACGGATTGTGATATAGGCTGTAATAATAAGCAGACTAGATTCCGGAGGAAGACCTTATGCCAGAACCGACACAGAATGCCGAGATTGAAAAGAAACTAGCTATCGTATTCGGGAGTGGGCCGGGAATCGGTGAAGCTACCGTCAATACTCTGGCTGACGCTGGCTGGGAAGTGCTCGGCCTTGGGCGCGATGATTGCGATCTGGCCGACTTGGCCGCCGTGGCGGCGCTGGCGGAAGATCTGGCGGAGCGCTACCCGCGCATCGACGCCATCATCCATGCTGCCGGTATCTGGCACGACGAGAACGAGGCCTTCGTCAATCGTGACCTGGAAGACTATGACCCGGCCTGGATCGCCGCCACCATGAACGTCGGTATCACCAGCTTCATGATGCTGACCGCGCGGCTGATGCCTAACTTGCCGCGGGACGGTGCGGTCGTCGGCATCAGCGCCATGTTCGAAGGGGAGCTGCGCAACAACAAGGGTGACGCCGCATCCGGCTGGCTACCGTATTACACCAGCAAGCGTGCCATGGAAGATTTCCTGGTGGGCTTGGCGCAGGATTATCCGATCGGCCCGCGCGTCTATGGCGTGTCGCCGGGCGACACCATGACACCGGCCATGGAAAAGTATTTTCCGAAGGTTGCCAAGGATTCCCAACCGGCGCACAGCGTCAGCCTGCTGGTGGAGCATCTACTGAAAGGTGATTCACCGTACCATAGCGGTGACATCGTGGCCGTCAAGGCTAAGACTGCCGGCACCGGCTACCACTCGTAGTGTTGGTCTGACCAGACTTGACTAACTAACCGGTTACCGGTATGCTGTTAAGTATGAAAACAGTGAACATCTACGACGCTAAAACGCAGTTTTCCAAGCTTGTCCAAATGGTGCAGGAAGGTGAGCGTATTGTCATCGCCAAGGCCGGCGTACCTGTTGCTGACCTGACTCCGCACCGCGAGACTAAGCCGCGGGTAACCTTTGACGTCGCTAAGCGGGATTTCAAGCAGCCGATCAGCGATGACCAGCTGATGGGCGATGACCCGGATATCCAAACGATGTTCTACGGTGACCGCTGACCATGGACATCCTACTCGACACTAATGCGTTCATATGGCTCGTGGGACTTGATAGCGCCCGGATAGGGCCGGAAGCTAAGCGTATGGTATTGGAAGCTGACAGCGTATCATTGTCGGCCGTATCCGTGGCTGAGCTACGCATAAAGCAGATGCTTGGCAAGCTTGACCTGCCCGCTGCGCCCAGTCAGTTGGCGGAGCTGAGCCATATTGACGAGTTGCCGCTCGCGTCACGGCACTGCGAGGCGTTGGCTTCGTTTCCGGATTTGGCGCGGCACGATCCGTTCGACCGGTTGCTTCTTGCGCAGGCATTGGTTGATGGACGTACGCTGTTGACGGCTGATGCACGTCTTTTAAGTCTGCATGACTCGCGGCTGAGTATCGTTGACGTTACTGTATAAAGTATAAAAATTCACGTCGTATAATTAGCTTTTCTGTTACGGTGCTAGTGGTCTAAGCGGCCTAAAGAGTATCTGATGTGATTATGAGGAGGACGTACCTATGAAGATTACCAAGCTTACCCATGCCTGTCTGCTAGTGGAGATGCCTGAACCGGTCAACCGGACCGTGCTGTTCGATCCCGGGTTGATGAGCGTCCAATCGGTGCGCGACGCCGACCTGCGCTTCCTGGATGACATCGTCATCACCCATGGGCATTTCGACCATTTCAACCTCGACCTCGTCAAAGAGCTGGCCGGTAATTTCCCGGACGTGCGGATCCTGGCGCCGCAGCCGGTAGTCGATACATTGGAAGAGCAGGGGATAACCGCCAGCAGCCAGCCGTCCGAAGGTATGGAGTTGTTCGAGTCGCCCCATGAACAGATGCTGCCACTTGGCGAGCAACCGCCGGCGGAGATAGGCGTGCATTACCTGGATTTGCTATCGCACCCCGGTGACAGCCACAGTTTCACGGAGTCCAAGCGTATCCTCGCCTTGCCGGTCGACGCGCCGTGGGGAACGACCGTCAGGGCGGCCCAGTTGGCCACTGACCTTAAGCCTGACTACGTGATTCCGATCCACGATTGGATGTGGCGTGATGAATGGCGTAAGCAGTTTTACGACAATCTGGCCCAGTATTTCCAGGGGCAGGGCATCACCTTCATCAAGCCGGTGGATGGCGAACCGTTCACGCTGGACGTGTGACGGGCTGGGGCGGGCTGTGATGCGATAGGGTAGGGCAGCCGCGCGATATACGCTACAATAAACCCATATGACCAAAGCACTGACCGCGACCAAGACGGAAGTCCGCCACGGTGCGGCTTCCATTGCCAAATGGCTGGACCGCGTGACCGGCGGGCGTATTACGCCCGATATGGTTACCTACGCCGGTTTTGCCATGCACCTGCCGATCGCGCTGATGATAGCCATGGGCTACGACCTGTGGGCAGCCGGTTTCCTGATCGTCTTCGGGCTGTTCGACACGCTCGATGGTGAGCTTGCCCGCTTGCAAAAACGTGATGGCCCACGCGGCATGCTGCTCGACGCCTCGACCGACCGAATGAAGGAAGTGCTGCTCTATAGCGGTGCGGCGTATGCGTTGGCACTGTCTTCCAGTCCGACGACCGCCGCCTGGGCCGTGGCTGCCTGCGGAGCATCGTTGTGCGTCAGCTACGTCAAAGCCAAGGGTGAGGCAGCGGTCGCTTCGGTAGCTTCCGGCAAGAAGCACATTCCCCATGCCAAGCTGAACCGGATGTTCTCCGACGGGTTACTGTCGTTTGAAATCCGTATGGCGGTGCTGGTGCTGGGCCTGTTATTCGATAAGCTGCTGTGGGCGGTAGCGGTCATAGCGGTTCTGGCGGCCTACACGGCCGTACAACGGCTGGTGCGCATCACTAAGGAGCTCTGACCGGTGGCAGCTATTATCCGGGAACATACGGTCGCCATAGACCTGCACACCCATTCGCAAGCCTCGCCTGACGGTGCGCTGACCGCAGCGGACTACCGCCGCATGCTGGAAAGCGGCCGGCTGGACTATATAGCCGTGACCGACCACAATACCGCCGATTTCGCACTGGCGCTGAAGCGTGACCTGGAGGAGCTTGGCGAACGCATCATCGTCGGTGAAGAGATCCGTACCACGCATGGCGAGATCATCGGTTTGTATCTGACGGAAACGGTGCCGAAACTGATGAGCCCCCAGGCGACCATCGACGCCATACGTGCGCAAGGCGGACTGGTGTGTATTCCGCATCCGTTTGAGAATGTACGCCGCGGCATGCAGAAGCAGGCGTTGGAACCGATATCCACGCAGGTGGACATGATGGAAGTGCATAACGGCCGTGCGGTCTTCCAGAATAAGAGCAAACAAGCCTATGCCTGGGCGGCTTTACATGGTTGCGTCGGCGTAGCCAGTAGTGACTGTCATGCGCCTGATGGCTGGGGTCGCACCCGCACCCGCATCGCGCAGCCACCGACGCGTGAGACGCTACTGGGGTTATTACAGGATGCGGAATATGATGTGCGCTTTCCGGGCGTCAAAGCCGTGCTGTACCCCAAGCTTAATAAGTTCCGGACCAGGGCGGCCCGTGTCCGCGGTAAGCTGGGTGGCCGCGGTCGGCAGGGGAGCGGTTCGTGATAGAGCTATTACACGACGTCCTGCTGGTACTATGGGTCTTCATCCCGGCCGGGGTAGCCAATATGGTGCCGATCTTCGCGGCGCATATACCATCGCTTAGAAACTTCACGGCGCCGATTGATGGCGGCAAGACGTTCCGCGGTAAGCGTATCTTTGGCCCGCACAAGACATGGCGCGGCCTGCTGACCGGTATCGTGGCCGCCATCCTGATGCTTGGCCTGCAGCAGCTGTTGGTGGCCTACGTCCCGCCGTTCCGGTGGATCGCTGACGGCATGGATTATAGTTATGCGGCGTTACCGACGGTCTTGGTGGGATCGCTCTTCGCTATCGGCGCGCTTGGCGGCGATGCGCTCAAGAGCTTTTTTAAGCGCCAGGTAGGTGTGGCACCGGGTAAGAGCTGGTTTCCGTTTGACCAGCTGGATTACATCGTCGGCGGGGCGGTGGCGGTATTGCCGTTCATCCAGCTGTCAGTGTTCCAATATGTGCTGCTAGTGTTGTTCTGGCTGGGTATCCACGTCTTATCGACCTGGCTTGGCTGGTTGATGCATCTCAAAGACAGCCCAATCTGATATGATGGTAGCAGAAGGGTAGAGAAGCGTACGTTTGACGGTCTTCGGACTATCGTAAGGATATGCTTTTGATATACTAGAGCGAATGATTACGCAACAGAAATTTCCTAAGGGATTCCTGTGGGGGGCAAGCACGGCCAGTCACCAGGTAGAGGGTGGTACCGTCAACCAATGGTCGGCTTGGGAGTTGGCGCACGCCGCCACCTTGGCTACGACCGCTGAGCAGCGGTTATCTAAAACTACGTCCATCGTCAAATCGGCGGACTGGAAAGACATCAAGCCGTTGGCGACCGATCCCGAGAACTATGTCTCCGCAGACGGCATCGACCATTACAACCGATACGAAGAAGACTTCGATCTGCTGGAAGGGCTTAACTTCAATAGTTTCCGCTTCGGTATCGAATGGTCACGCGTCGAGCCGGAAGAAGGAGTCTGGAACCCCGAAGCCCTTGACCATTACCATGACTACATCGACAGCCTATTGGATAGGGGCATCACACCGGTACTGAACCTGTGGCACTGGACCATGCCGACCTGGTTCACCGACAAAGGCGGGTTCGAGAAGAAAGAGAACTTGCCGCTGTTTGACGCTTATGTGGCCAAGATTTCCGAGGAATATGGCGATAAGCTCAAGTACGTCATCACGCTCAACGAGCCAAACGTCTACGCTAGCTTTAGCTATTATAGCGGCGAGTGGCCGCCCCAGAAGAAGAGTGCGGCTACTATGCTGACGGTCTATCGCAACCTGGTGCAGGCCCATCGCCGGGCGTATACGATCCTGAAAGCCAACAATCCGGCTTTGCAGGTGGGTATCGCCGCCCAGCTGGCCAACATACAGGCCAAGCGTCCGCACAACCCGCTGGACGGTGTCATCACCAAGACGATGCGCTACGCCTGGAACTGGTGGTTCCTGAACCGTATCAAGAAATATCAGGACTTCGTGGGCATCAACTACTACTTCACGGACTACTATAAGGGTATTAATGGCAAAGAATCACCAGGCGTGCCACTGAGCGATATGGGCTGGTATATGGAGCCGGAAGGTTTGTACCCGCTATTGCTACGTACCTGGGTACGTTACCGTAAGCCGATCATCGTCACCGAGAATGGCGTAGCAGACCACAAGGACCAGTACCGGCAGTGGTGGATCGAAGAGACCGTCCTGGCTATGCAACGCGCCATGAGCGAAGGTGTCGACCTGCGTGGTTACATGCACTGGAGCCTATTGGATAACTTTGAGTGGGCCTATGGTTGGTGGCCTAAGTTCGGCCTGATCGAGGTCGATAGGGAACACGGTATGGAACGCAAGCCACGCCCGAGTGCTATCTGGTTTGCTCAGCAGCTACGGGTACTGCGTGGGGATGATGTTGTCACACGGGCGGCAACGGCAACGCAGCGGCCAGCCGCGCAGCGCAAGCCATCCGGCCACGATGCCCAGCCGCCGCGTAGCCGTCAGACCGCGGCCACGACCGTCGGCCGGGCGCCGGCCTCCCATGCCGTCCGGCAGCACCAGGCTGCGCCGGCAGCCGGCGGTGACCGCGCCGAAGACGCTAACCAGGCCCGCTTATCCGGTATCGGTTCACGGCTCCGGGCCAACCCGGTCATAATGACCGAGAACCGTCCGACGCCAGCCGTACGCGATCCGCGGCTTGGCCCGCCGCCGTCACGCCGCCGCGTGCAATGATCTAAACCGTACCTTCAATCTTGCGGCGGTACCGTTCCCGGTATATAGACTCCATCAACCGGCTTGGTAAAAAACCTGGCTTTATCTGTGCTCTGCCCAGGGTTGAAGAGTACCTCTCTCCAATATGAAGCGTATCGTTCAGAAGGTCCATAAATAACTTCGACGTTCCAGGGAACATTTTGATAGCGGCGTCCCGCCATTGTTCTGGCCAAGCGGCGTTGTTGTGGCTGTTGAGTAACTGCTCACAGGTTTTAAGGTGTAACGGGCTGTCCATGAAAGGATGCTTTAATACTATGGAAGGTGTGTCCGGCGTAAAATCGTATAAATGAAATTCATTTGCCAGTGCCGTATCGAAGTTTTGCGTCGGATATGACCGGAAGTGAATCAACTCATTTGCGGTGCTATAGCCGATTGCGGCTTCTCCCCAGAGTAGCGGGTAAGTGCTATCAATGTAGCTGATGGTGCCTCGGCCGTCATGATAGCGGATATGGGTATGGTCACTTATGAGCTCTGGGTCGTTTGGTGGATAGTAATAGCCGACGCGCAGTTCCAGGCGCGGACCTGGGTCATGTCCAGCGTCATCATAGCGCAAAGGGATGCCGCTGATTTGCGACAATAAGTGTGCATAGGTGGTGTTTGCCGGTCCACAGAACATAGCCATGCGATAGCTCCCATCACTTAAGGGTAATTCGCCAAACGTTTCTATGCATCTTCTGAGGAACCACTCATTTGCAGGCGTGTTGCCTAGTGTCACGTCTAATATCTCGTGGAAACGCTCAGCGTCCGTACTCCCAAGTTCTTCGACGGGCTCGAGTTCTTTGATGGGATGTATCCATTCCGTATTGTCGTAATGCCTCATCGCCTATAGTATATAGCAAATTGCCATTCAACCATGATATTGACAAAATGCTAAAGTTTTGTTATTGTATGTTAAGCGTAAGCTAAAACAAACAAATAAAACAAAAGTAGATCATGAACCAATCACAAGACCAACCGACCATCGTCGATAGGATAGAGCAGCTTGGAGCCATAGCTTTGACGAGCTTGGCCATGCTGGTGAGCGTTGAAATGGTACTGGAACATGCGCCGGCAGGGCAGCATGGTAGCCATGCCAAACATGGCGCCGTACACGAAGTTCTGGCCCGCGGCGAAAGCAAAGGCGAGACAGCCCGTCTGCCTGAGGAATTCGACGTAGGCTGCAGACTCCTGACATCGCCGGTATCTAGCCGGTATCTGAAAGTAGGGCGATCCCACCAGATTACCCACAGTTATCAACGGCCATTAATGACATCATTAGCGGCTGTGGATAACTTTATACACTACATGTGGTGCAAAACTGCATAACTGTGGAAAAGTGACGTGTAATGCGTCACTTTTCTGATAAAAAGGGGTTGCATGTGGGTAGTAGTGGGTAGTAGACTGATGTCAGTGGGTAATCGTGGGTAGCCCAAACAAAGACAAGCAGCTACCCGACCGCAAAAATCAAAAAACCACTAGTACCAAAACAACAACCTAACCAGTTGGCCCGACGGCTCAAAAAACATGGCCAAGATAGATTATTTCCAACGCAAACTCGACGACAAGCGACGGCTGACAATACCAGCTGAACTTCGCGAAGAGTTCGCCAGCGGTGTAGTCATCACGCGGGGCTTCAAGCAGTACCTTCATCTGTACCCTAAATCGGTATGGGACGAAGTCGTCGAGAAGCGCTTACAGGGAGATATCCTGAGCGAAGACATCGCCGACCTCAACGTCCAATTCCGGATGGGCAAGACCGAGGGTGAGTGCGATGCCAAGCAGGGCCGCATATCCATCGAGCAACATCTGCTGGACTATGCCGGAATCGAGCGCGAAATGGCCGCCGTCCGCGTAGGGCAGTACTGGCGCCTGATGGCAGCTTAGCTGTAGGCCGGCACGGTTCACTGGTTCATAATTCCTGGTACGCTCGAACTTTCACAAACAATAGCAATAACGATCGTCAAACGACGCGAGATCAGCTATTCGGCAGTCAACATATGGACTTGAGAAGGTAACCATATAAAAAACCTTTGCACATTCTATCTAACACCTCCCAAAACTCCACCTCACACATAAGTCTCTCAAAACTTTGACTACACGGCAGTAAGAAGTTCAGCGGATTTTTCAAATCCACAACCTATGTACTCACACATTTTCTTCTTTACATACATACGTGTAGTCGCCACAAAAACAAAAACGATCCAAAAAACAAATAGTTGGCTGCTGAATAGGTGATCTTGTAAAAACAAAAACGATAAAATAAAAAGTAACGTTTTGCAATCACCAGACGATCAATACCACGAGCGTATCACGCTATCACGACACGGCATGCCGTAACATGGGCCGGACATATGTCCTATAACAGGCTTGATTACAGGCGGGAAACGACCGATACTAGATACGAAATGACGACACGCGACAATATTCACGACGACCAATCCGGTGGCTATGAACACCATGTACCGGTACTGCTAGAGCATGTGCTCCAGTATGCCGACGCGCAACCAGGCGAATCATACCTGGACCTGACCGCGGGGTACGGTGGCCATGCCAAAGCGATAGTCGGACTGACAGGTAATCCTGCCGGTTCGGTGCTGGTCGACCGTGACAGTAATGCCATCGCCGTGCTGAACCAGACGTTCGCAGGGCAGGGTGCTGATATCAGACAGGCTGACTTCTTGGCTGCAAGCAAGGTCTTGCTCGAAGAAGGTAAGCGGTTCGATATCATATTGGCAGACCTGGGCGTATCGTCGCCACACCTTAACCACGCGTCGCGGGGATTTTCCATCGCAGCTGACGGTCCGCTTGATATGCGGATGGACCAGCGGCAGGAACTTACCGCCGAGACCATAGTCAATACCTACCCGGTCGAAGAACTGGCAGATATCCTGAAGCGTTACGGCGAAGAGCCTAAGGCCAAGCGGATCGCCCAGGACATCGCAGACCACCGGCAGCGGGCCAGGATAACCACGACATCGGCATTGGCTGATATCGTATCCAGGGCGTGGCCAGGCCATAGCCGGGTGCATCCCGCAACCAGGACGTTCCAGGCCCTGCGTATAGCCGTCAATGACGAGCTGCGTCAGGTCGAAGACGGCATCCCGATGTGGGTGAGCCTGCTCAATCCGGGCGGCAGGGTATTGGTCATCAGTTTCCACAGCCTTGAGGACCGTATCGTCAAACGAGCCTTCCAGCTGCTGGGCGGTGACCGCTATGATGCTGAACTACGGGTACTGACCAAACGGCCAGCCGTAGCCGACGCCACCGAAATAGTTTCCAATCCGCGAGCCAGGAGCGCTAAGCTTCGGGCCGCAGCAAAACCAAAATAACTAAAAAGGATACACGTTAGGCGGACCAAAAAAAACAATCGCCGAGCGTCAATGTCCACACAAAAGAAAGGGCACAAAACAATGCCTATCACCATCAAGTCCAACAGCCGCAGCTACAAAGTTCAGGTTAAGGTCGTCCAGTAAGGATACCCTCTGAACGGCAGGCCGGAGTTTACTCCGGCCTGCCTGGCTTCGGCCAATCCAAGTATGTTCGGTAGACGATAGGCAAGCCTCCTCAAAAAAAAAGAGAACGGGGCAACGTTAGTGGCTTATCGTGTACCGACCGTGCCTGTATCTTACCGGACACACCAACAGAGCCGGCAGGACGATCAAAAACACCGCACTAACAAACAAAAACACATAGCAAAAAGAAAAAAGAGACACAGACATGACATACTCCAGCTCAATGGCCGCAGGTCGGCAGCGCCAGATCGGACGCAACCAGAACGCGGTCAGTTTTCGCACCAAGGAACGCACGCTTGGCCCGGTCACCAACACCATCATCCTTATCGTCCTGGCTTGCATGCTGGGTCTGCTGTACCTGACCCAGGTGACCAAGACCAATGCCTATGGCTACACGATCAACGATCTGCAGACCAAGCAGACCGAACTCAAGTCCGAGCACGATGACCTGGAAGTCGCATCGGCCCGTCTGCAGTCCTTGGACCGTGTCCAGGCTAGCGACACCGCCAAGAGCATGACCGCCGTGGCTCCGACCGGCAGCGTCAAGCAATAACCGGCAGCACGTATGAACACCATGACCGTCGGGCGTATCTCAAGCCGGTACAAGACGGTAATGGTATACTAAGGTATATATGAGACCTGATAGTCAGAACAACAGGTACTATCAGCCACCACCTCCCGATACCAAACAGCTGACCGTACAATCGGTCAAACGTATCGGCATATGGCACGTGGTGCTGCTGGTTGTTTTTGCCTTGTTCCTGACCCGGGCTTTTTACGTCCAGGTGGTCCGGTACGGCTATTACCATGCCTCGGCGCTGAGCGACCAGTTAAAACAATACGAAATACCGGCACAGCGCGGTGTGATAGAAGCATACGACGGACAGCACACCTTGCCGATCGTGCTTAACCAGAAGTTGTACACCGTCTATGCGGATCCGACGTATATCAAGGATCCGGCCAAGGCTGCCCGTGACGTAGCTTCGGTCGTTGGCGGTAATGCTACGGAATACGAGAAATCGATGCAGGACAAGCAGCGGCGGTATGTGATCCTGGCCAAGAAGGTGACGCCAGAGCAGCGTGAAAAGTTGTTAGCTTTCAAGTACCCGGGCCTTGGCGCGCAGGAACAGTCCTACCGCACGTATCCGCAGGGTACGTTGGCGGCGCAGGTGCTTGGCTTCGTGCCGGAAGACGGCAAGGGCAAGTATGGTATCGAACAGGCGCTGAACGACCAGCTGAATGGTACGCCCGGTGAGCTGAAAGCGATCACCGATGCCCAGGGCGTGCCATTGGCAGCCAGTGGCAGCAACATCGAGACACCTGCTACCAAAGGTCAGGACACGCTGCTGACGCTGGACATTGGCATACAGAAGCAGGCCGAGCGCCTGTTGGAGAAAGGTATCAAGGCGGACAACGCCGAGTCCGGCAGCGTGGTGGTGATGGATCCGAAGACTGGCGCCGTCAAAGCCATGGCCAATTATCCGTCATACGATCCGGCCAAGTATTTCGAGGTCGAGGATGGGTCGTTATTCAACAATGGTGCGGTCAGCCATCCGATAGAGATCGGTTCTATCATGAAGTCGCTGACCACCGCGGCCGCGCTCAACCAAGGCGTCATCAAGCCGAACACCACCTACTACGACCCATCGTTCTATATCGTCGATAAGTTCCGCATCACCAACATCGAGGAAGATGGCGGAGCAGGGACGCGCTCCATCGCGCAACTGTTGGACTTGTCCTTGAACACCGGTGCCGTCTGGGAACTCATGCAGATGGGCGGCGGCCAACTGAACCAGCAGGCCCGTAACGTCTGGCATGACTACATGACCAACCGGTATATGTTCGGTAAGGCGACCGGCATTGAGCAGGGGTATGAGTCGGATGGGCTGGTGCCAGGTCCGGAAGAGAACGGTGCTGCCATCGATCTGACCTATGCCAACACTTCGTTCGGCCAGGGTATGACGGCTACGACCGTCCAGGCCGCCGGTGCGATGTCGGCCGTACTGAATGGCGGTACGTATTACCGGCCGCATCTGGTAGCGGGCACTATCAACGATGACGGTAGTCAGCAGCTCAAGCAGCCGGAGGTCGTCAAGCAGGGGGTGGTCAGCCAGCAGGTCAGCCAGGCCATGGTGCCGTTGCTGCAGTACGTCATCGATAACCACAAGATCAACCCGCCGTTCGACCAAAGCCGTTACGTGGTAGGTGGTAAGACCGGCACGGCCCAGATTGCCAAGCCGAACGGTGGTTATTTTGAGAACGACTTCAACGGGACATATCTGGGCTTCGTCGGCGGTGACCAGCCCGATTACGTGATTGCCGTGTTCGTGAACAAACCGAAGGTGGGCAGGGGACAGTATGCCGGTACGGCTGCCGCCCAGCCGATCTTTGCCGATGTGGCGCACATGCTGATAAATAACGGCTACGTGGTGCCTAAAAAGTGATACGCCCGGCCGATGTGCGGTATACTGATAGGAAATAGTTATGCAACTACAAGAAACGCTACAGCTGTCCATACAGACGCCGATGCTGATACGCATCTTCCTGCTCGGCCTGATAGGCCTGTTCCTGGCGTTGTTGGTGACGCCGCTCTACACTGCGGCCGCATACCGCTACAAATGGTGGAAGAAAGCCCGTAAGGACGCCTGGTCCGGTGGCGCGGCCACGGTCTACCACAAGCTGCACGCCGAGAAACACAAGCGTAACATCCCGACCATGGCCGGCCTGACGTTCATCGTGCCGGTCGTCATCATCACCTTGTTCGCCAACTTGGACCGGGGGCAGACCTGGTTGCCATTGGCAGGCCTCATAGGTGCCGGATTGGTCGGCCTGGCCGACGATGTGCTCAACATCAGGAGCAGCGGCGGTATCGCCGGTATGCGTGCCAAGCTCAAGTTCGGGCTTTATAGCGTCGTGGCGCTAGCCGGTGGCTGGTGGTTCTATGCCAAACTCGACGTCACCAGTGTGTACATACCGGGCTTCGAACATGTGCAGATCGGCGCGCTGGTCATCGCACTGTTCTGGTTCGTGGTCGTGGCTACCGCTAACTCCGTGAACATCAGCGATGGTCTGGATGGTCTGGCAGGCGGTCTGTTGGTTTCGTCTTTCTTGGCATACTCGCTGATTTGTCTGGTGGAAGGTAAGTACGCCCTGGCCGGATTCTGTTTGACGATCGTCGGGGCGCTACTTAGCTACACCTGGTTCAATATCTTTCCGGCGCGGTTCTTCATGGGCGACGCCGGTGCCTTCGCGCTTGGTACGGCACTGGGTATCATCGCCATGCAGACCGATACTATCTACGTATTGCCGATCATCGGAGCCGTCTTTGTGATGGAAACAGGCTCGGTCATCATCAACCGCGTGTCACGCAAGCTGCGCAACGGCAAACGCGTCTTCAAATCATCGCCCTTACACCACCACTTCGAAGCGATAGGCTGGCCCGAAACTAAAGTCACCATGCGTTTCTGGGTGATGGGACAGGTAGCTGCCGTCACCGGAATCGTCGTCTTCCTGGTGGGCCAGTATGTCTGACCGGTTCCGGAACCGGCACAATCCAGACCAAGCCGTACGCAAGCACCGTCCGGACTATATACTGCTTATCCTTAGTTTGGCATTGCTGGCCATCGGCGTGGTTGTTGTCTATTCGATCAGTCCGGCGCTTGGCAAAGCCCACAACGTCAGTGGCGACATGTATGTGGCCAAGCAGGGAATAGCCATCGGGCTTGGGCTGGCTGCCTTCTTCGTGACTTCGCGTATTCCAATCAAGACCTGGCAGAAGTTCTGCATACCGTTGCTCGTAGTCGCCGGCCTGGCGACTTTGGTGGCTATGATCATGCCGGTCGATGCCAACTATCCGGCACACCGCTGGATCCGGTTAGGCAGCTTTTCGTTCCAATCAGTTGAGTTGCTGAAGTTCGCGTTGCTCATCTGGCTGGCCGGACTGCTGGGCGAGCGTATCCGCAACGGTACTATTACCGATGGTATGAAGACACTTAAGCCGCTATTGTTGGCACTGGGCGGCATCGGCTTCGTGGTGGCAGGGGTCCAGAGCGACCTCGGTTCCATGGCGGTGATCATCGCCATGATGGGTATGATGGCCTTCATTGCCGGCATGCCGATGAAGAAACTGCTCTTGGTAGGGTTGGCAGTGGTGATGTTGGTACTGATAGCCGTGTCTACCACGCCGTACCGACGCGACCGTCTGGCGACATTCCTGAATCCGATGGCCGATTGTCAGAACAGTGGCTATCAGGCCTGCCAGGCGTTGATATCGGTCGGTTCAGGCGGTATGGTCGGGCTGGGTCTTGGCAAAAGCGTCCAGGCTTACGGGTATCTGCCG
>JALQUD010000139.1 GCA_023268595.1 Candidatus Saccharimonadia bacterium | reverse complement strand
AAATTCGCCATCGGGCTTGGCGCCGCCGGCGTCGTACTGCTGATGCTCGGTCTGCTGGCCAAGGTCAGCCCGGCGGTTGGCATCGTGTTGTTCCTGCCCTTCTGGCTGTCGTCGGTCAACATACTACAGTCGCGCAACCACTTCTGCGTGGCCTATGCCTCCAGCGGCAAGTACAACAATGGCGATGGCATGGGTGCGGTGGCCGATGCGACCGCCGAGCAGCATGCAAAGGATAAGGCCAAGGCCCGCACGATGAACTTGCAGGCGCTTGGCATGGGTGTGGTCGCAACGGCTGTTTCCTGCGCCCTGTTGGCACTTGTCGCCTAAGCTATTTCTCGCCTTCAATGGAAACGTTAGGCAACCGGCGGTCCAGCCAGCGTGGCAGCCACCAGGCTGATTTGCCGAGCAGGCTCATGATGGCCGGTACCAGCGTCATGCGGACGATGAAGGCGTCGACGAAGATGCCGAGTGCCAGGCCGAAACCGATCGGCCGGATGACTTCGTTATGGCTGCCGATGAAGCCGGCAAAGACGAATACCATGATGGTAGCGGCCGCGGCGACGACTTTGCCGCCATGCTTGAAGCCCTGGACGATGGCCAGCCGGGCATCGGGGTGTTTGGCGTGCTGGTAGGCTTCGCGCATGCCACTGACCAGGAAGAACTCGTAGTCCATGGCTAGCCCGAACAGTATGCCGATGGCGATGATCGGGATGAAGCTGACGATCGGCGCGCCTTCGGCCAAACCGAGCCAGCCCCACTGGTAGAACGCCACGACCGAGCCGAACATCACGCCGACCGACAACAGGAAGCCGAGCGTGGCCTTGATCGGTATCAGGATGGAGCGGAAGGCTACCATCAGCAGGATGAGCGACAGTCCGACGACGACCGCCAGGTACTGCGGCAGTGCGGTCAGCAGTTTGTGGTTGACGTCGGCTTCCAAAGCGGTGGCGCCCGTCACCTGGACGCCGATAGCATTGTTGCCGGTATATTTGGCGGGATTGTCACGGATGTCGGTTATCAGATCGGCCGTGGTCACGTCGTTCGGTGCGCTCTTAGGAATCACCTGGATGATGGCCGTCTTCTTGTCGCTGGTGATAGCTGCCGGTGTGGCTGATTGGATATTGGCCTGTTTGCCAATGCTGGATGCTACGCCGGCGGCGCTAGCCAGGTCGGCCAACATGGTCATGCGTTGCCTGAGTTCAGCTGGTAGCTCGGTTTGCATGGCGGCTTGCTGTTCGGCGCTCATCTGCGGGGCTGCCGTGTCCGGCATCGTAGTCGGCAGCGTCTGCGGCTGCTCACTGCCCTGTTTGCCCGGTGTGGTCGCGCCGGAGACCGCGTAATTGCGGCTGGACATCGTCTGGCCGCTGAACTGCTGCATCAGCTGCTGGGTCGCTGCCGCTTGCTGTTGCGGGTCGGCTGCCGGCAGGTTGCTAACGAGTAACGTCAGCGGCGCGTTATAG
>JALQUD010000138.1 GCA_023268595.1 Candidatus Saccharimonadia bacterium | reverse complement strand
CGCGCAGGGATTTCTGTGTCACTGACGACACATCCTGGCCGTCGATCATCACCGAACCCGCATCTGCCTCATATAAGCGCAAGAGCAGGCTCGTGATCGTCGTCTTGCCTTCGCCCGATTCACCGACCAACGCCACCCGGCTATCAGGTTTTATCGTGAAGCTCATGCCCTTAAGGACCGGTTTGCCGCTATCATATCCGAAACGGACATCCTGAAAACTGATACTGCCTTTGTCGACTGACAGCCGTTTGGCATCAGGCTTGTCATCGATCGCCGGTCGCAGAGCCATGACCTCGTAATAGTCCTTACTATCAGCCACCGCCCGTTGCGTCGCCTCCACTAGGAAGCTTATGGTGAATATCGGGATGCGGATCTGCTGGGCGAACAATACCAGTGCGACGGCCTCACCCGGTGATAGCGCGCCCTTGGCTGCCGCCACGAACACATAGCCGTAAACCGCCAGGAAGATGACGTTCAGCACGGCACGCCGTATCAGGTCACGCGTGTGCCAGTAGCGTGATTGCGGCTTGTTCGTGCGCTCCACCGTGCCCCAGTGCCGCTTGAAAAACGCCAGCTCATGCCGTTCACGGATGAAGCTCTTGACCACCTTGAGCTGATTGATTGATTCGGCAAAGCGGCCACTGGCGATGTCGATATGCAGGTTCTTAGTCGTCTGGTATTCCTGCCATCTGCCGCTGGTGCGCACCGTCATCCAGATATATATCGGATACAGGGTGAACAACATCAGCGCCACCGGCCAACTGTATATGGCCACTGCCACCAATGCGAATATCGTCGAGACGACGAATTGCAGGAAGTTATTACTGACCATCTGCGTGAAATTGGTGATCTGGTTGATCGAACGGTTCAGACGGTTGATGATCTTGCCGCTCAGTTCGGTATCGAAGTACGCCTGCGGTAACCGCAGCAGATGCTCGAAGTACCGTTGGCTCAGGGTACGCTGCAACTTGGTCGACATCAGGTCGCCCAGATAACCGTTCCAGTTGTTCAGGATATTATTAAGCAAGTCCAACACGAACAGCCCGATGGCCAGCCATACCACATACGGCACGCTGGCGCCGGTTCCTTTGCGGACCTCATCAACTGCCCAGCCGGTTAACACCGGCACCATTATCATCGTCAGACTGGATAGCACCGACAGTCCGCTGATGGCGGCATAGTACTTCTTAAGTTCCCGCGCGGAGGCGAGGATACGGATTATCTGTTTCATTACTAGTACCCTACCACGCGGCAGTCGCATTTGGGAGAGTTTTTTGCGCTCTTTTCTACAATCTTTTCTACAAATGGTAATGCGCAGGTTACCAGCTCTAGAGAAGAGGGTATGGCATTGAGGTTTTCGTCACGGAGGACACGTACAGAGGAATTAGCGGAAGGAGTGTCGTGGGCAAGGCGGGCAGACTGCGACCGGCTATCTGAAATGCTGGTAAACGAATGCTCCCCGAAGGTGGCCACGGAAGGTTAACCACCGTGCATTCGTACATCAGCGCCAGAACGGTCTGACAGTCTGCCCGCCTAAGCTTCACGCTGGC
>JALQUD010000137.1:1268-1573 GCA_023268595.1 Candidatus Saccharimonadia bacterium | reverse complement strand
CAAGATTCAACGACCGACTGCGCGGCTGGCTGCATCGCTTTTTTATTTTTTCGTATGTAAGCAGTTTGGTACATTTGTTACAGGGGTGGACGTGTACCAAAGTCGTTACATTTCGAAATCACCGAAATGGCATGTGCTGCCCAGGCCTGAAAGACTGCAAAAAGATAGATAATAAAAGAAGGGGAATGCGTGTGGGTGGGCGGTGATGTAATGATGTACGGAAAAACGTACACGCCATCACCGCCCACCCGGACTGTCTCTTGAACTGCGATGCCTACATCATAGAGGCACGCCGGCGACGGTTG
>JALQUD010000137.1:0-1258 GCA_023268595.1 Candidatus Saccharimonadia bacterium | reverse complement strand
CCAGTACAGCCTGTGTCTTCCGCAGGGCGGCAGCACAATGATGCCGCCTCATGGCGCTTAGGGTCAGACCAGAAAAGCAGCTACCGATGGCCACCAAAGCTACTCCCAGGAAAGTCACCGCCAAAACGATGACTGTCGGAGCTGAATCCGATCGCAGCGACGCCAAGAAAATGACGTAACAACCGAAAATTGCCATCCCCAGCCCGATGATCAGACCGAACTTGAGTCCGAGCATATCTTCGACATGGTAGACGCAGTGGTAGCGGCAGCCACAGGGTAGTGCACCGCGGCTCACTTTGGTGTACAGCTTCATATGGTCGCTCCAAATCCAGGCACGGTAGTCAGGGCACGATCAGATCGGTCGGACGACAAAACGGATTCTCCAGATGAAGCGGGCGCTGGGCATGCAGACTGATAGATGTCTGCAAGCGTTGCACCGTACTCTGCAGTTCACTCAGGTCAACTGGTACAGCCTCCTGGTGGAAGTGCGTGCCATTGGCAGTTCCCGCGCCGATCATACGACGGCAGTGGCGGCGTAGCGACGTGCCATGCGAACCCAACAGGGAGTCAAGTGCAGATACGCCACCGGAACGTATGACCCGGGGAAACGCCAGGACGGTAGTCGTTCCAGACGGATTTCCACTGACCGAGGACTTCACGACATCGGGTCGTACCAGCAGCTTGCCACATACGAACCACCAGCGGTCGGCCGGCCTGTCATCAAAACCATTGGCCAGCATGAAGTCAGTGTCGGGCACCGGTACGTCAACGTGACGGGGTATCACCAGCACACTGCAACCATTGCTCCGTACGGCTATGGTCAGGCTCTCGTCCACGAGTCTCCAATTAAAGGCGGGTTCAGTCAGAAGAACAGATCACATGTGGATGTGACCGAACAAATATAGTAAATGAAACTTAATTATTGCTTGAGGTGGCGCTTTTTATGATAAAAACGTGGTTCAAGCCGATTTGCATACAAATGAATAGTAGGTAGACGGATGGGCGGACACGGGGTTGCGGAAGCGGTCGCGAAAGGCGACGATCACTCCGGCACGAACCGCACGTGTCCGTCCATCCGTCAGGGTAGGGTGTTAGTACTTCATCTCCTTAATCCAAGGGGGTAGGCTGGTCTGCGGGGCTTCAGAAACGCTGGGGATACTCCGGCATGGTGGCCATCAGGCGACGGTTCATCATCTGGGTCAGCACCGACTGGTAGCCAGCGATCTTGGCGACCATATGGATGCGGTTGACCTCCTCG
>JALQUD010000136.1 GCA_023268595.1 Candidatus Saccharimonadia bacterium | reverse complement strand
ACCGTCAATCCGCCAAGCGAATAACCTGTCAGGTCTACTTTACCTTCGACGCCTATCGCATCCAGCAAGCGCGCCCGCTGCTCATAATATGGCGTGAGATTACCGCCACGAATGGCCGCAGCGGTCTCAGTATCAAAGTGATAGTTGCGGTCGCCGGCAGCATTGTTTGGCAATACGACGATCCGGCTCTCCGGGGCCACCGTATCCTGCATATACTTGGCACGGGCATACATCGATGGCTTCCAGCCTTGTTGGTGAGGCAGACCGACTACTACCGTGTCACGGTACTCGCTGTCGGAAGGTTCCAGTATGGCGGCTTTGCCGTACTCGGTCTCGACGGTTTGCGGCATACTATCTACTAAATCACCGAAGCTGACATCCTGCCAGCGCTCGTGCGCGGCCATGTACTCATCGTCCATATACTGATGAAGTTGGTCAGGTACGACAGGGGTGTGCAGGTTTTCATTCATAAATATTATTATAGCATATAAACGTGCTTATGTCTACTTTTATGTTATTGCTTTAAATATAAATATATGTTATAATAAATTATAGTGCAGATAACAATCTGAGCACATTCAAGCCCGCGTATCGTATCCGTCCACGAGAGGACAGGCAAATGATTGACGATCAGACCTCGCAGCCGCAGGATAACAAGATGGATGACTTCGTGGAAACGGGGTTGATCAAGACCGATTCAGAACTCACTTATGATGAGCTCTGCATCCGTTGGACGCTCCAGCACCCTCTTGCCAACCTGGCGACCATCTACCTGGGCATGTTCCTGACTGGTCTGATGACCCCTGGTCTGATGCTGCTGCACCATCTCTTAAACACTAGGGCAGTGAGCCCATGGCTCATGCTACTGATGCCGACCAGCATCGTGCTCGTATGCATTCAACAGAAGCTACTCGAGCGCCGCGCACGTCGTTACACTCGTGAGCAACTCATGAGCCGCATCACGGAGAGTCGCGAGATCATCAACGAGAGCCCCTTCTAGCGAGTAGGACGGACAGCGAAACGGGCTTCCGGGGAAGTGAATACACGTTTTTGACGATTCACATCGTCCATCACGATAATCACAACATATTCCCCGGCAGTTCCAAAGTACAGCACTTGCGTGATGTCTTTTGGAACTGAACTAGGGAAGCGCTGACTCAGCTACAATGCTTGCCGCTCAGAGTCACTTGATGTTTCGAGCATCAGCGACTTATAAAGCAGAGGAGTCAGCCGCACATCGGCCAACGGGCCGCTGTGGAAGGTGTCGATTTCCGTGAACGACGATTCGGGGTAGCCGGCAGCGACCAGATTCTGGCGCATGACGCCGCTGGGGCAGATGTTATCGCGTGAGCCAGCCAGGATGCGCATCCGGGACACGCCGTCCGGTTCGGCCAGACGCTTGTGCAGGCCGGCCGTCTCCGGAGTGTAATCACGCGTCAGCAGATCGACGCCTTCGGAATAGGCTAGCAGGACGTTGCCTTTGATGTGCTGCAGGGCGCGCTGGCCAAGACCCTTAGACATCGGTATGTCGGACAGACGGGCCAGCTCGTCGGCCGCTTCGGCAGCAATCCGAGCCTCCCTGATGCCAGCTAAGACCAGCCGAGCC
>JALQUD010000135.1 GCA_023268595.1 Candidatus Saccharimonadia bacterium | reverse complement strand
CAGCCGCTCTGGCACGCTGACGTATGAGGCGGCTGCCAGCCTGAGCGCAGCTGGCATCGGCCAGCGCATCATCATCGGTATCGGCGGCGATCGTCGGCGTGGCACGACGTTCGTGGATTGTCTGAAGGCCTTTGAGGCCGACGCCGGTACGTCCAAGATCGTATTGATCGGCGAGATCGGTGGCCAGGATGAACAGGCTGCGGCAGATTATACCCGCGAGCATGTTTCCAAACCGGTGTTCGCCTATGTCGTCGGCCACAGCGCGCCGGCCGGTACGCAGCTGGGCCATGCCGGCGCTATCATGGGTGGCCGCGATGAGTCGGCCGCTGCCAAGACTACGGCACTACGCGCGGCCGGTGCCATGACGGCGGATAGTCTGCCCGATCTGATTTCGCTCATAACTCAATAGGCCGCCCGCCTTTTACTGGGGGGTGTCATGCTTATTCGGAGCTTCCTATAGCCCCTTCGCGGCAGTCTGGAAAATATATAGAAAATATATACTTTTTATATATTTTCCAGACTATGCCATGGGTACTTGCGAGGTGGTCGGAACGGCAAGAAACGGCTATTCGACGGTGACGGATTTGGCTAGGTTACGAGGTCGGTCGACGTCCAGGCCTTTGGCGACAGCTACATAGTACGAGAACAGCTGCATGACGATGGCCAGCAGGATCGGTTGGGTGGCTTCCAGGCTCTGCGGGATGTACAGCACGTCATCGGCGATGGCGCCGATGGTCTCGTTGCCTTCGGTGGCGACCGCCACGACCTTGCCGGAACGAGCGCGGATTTCCTCGATGTTGCTGTAGGTCTTTTCGAGCAATGGGGAATCGGTTGCCAAGGCGAAGGTGGGGAATTGCTCGTCGATCATGGCCAGGGGGCCGTGTTTCATCTCGCCGGCGGCATAACCTTCGGCGTGGATGTATGACACTTCCTTAAGCTTGAGGGCGCCTTCCAGAGCGCACGGGTAGCCGTAGCGGCGGCCGATGAACAGGAAGTCGCGGTAGTCTTTGTATTTCTCGGCCACGGCCGCGATGTCGTCGGCCTGCTTCAGGATAGCCTCGGCTTTGGCCGGCAGGCTGTCCAGCTCTTGCAGCAGCGGCTTGTACAGAGGGCCACCTTTGTTGGTGAAATCGCTCAGCTGCAGGGCGATCTCGGCCAGCACGGTTACCTGGGCGATGAAGGCCTTGGTTGATGCCACGGCCTGCTCAGGGCCGGCGTGGCAATAGACGCCGGCATCGGTCATGCGGGCGATGGTGCTGCCAACGGCGTTGACGACACCTAGGCGCAGCACGCCGTAATCCTCGACTTTCTTGAGGGCGGCGATGGTGTCGGCCGTCTCGCCGGATTGGCTGATAGCCAGCAGGGCGGTGGAGCGGCTGAATGGCTCGTCGCGGTACTTGAACTCGCTGGCCAGCTGGACTTCAACCGGGATGCCGGCGATCTCTTCGATCAGATACTCACCGACCAGGCCGGCATAGTACGAAGTGCCGCAGGCAACGATGACGATGCGTTCGATGAATCGCAGTTGTTCAGCGACGGTGTCCAGACCACCGAGTTTGACGGTGTTGGTGTCGGGTTTGATGCGGCCCAGCGTGGCGGAACGGATGGTGGCCGGCGCCTCGTGGATCTCTTTGATCATGAAGTGTGCGTAGTCGCCCTTGGAAG
>JALQUD010000134.1 GCA_023268595.1 Candidatus Saccharimonadia bacterium | reverse complement strand
CGCATCCTTGGGTGGAATCTCACCGTGGGCGTCGTATTGTTGCTGGATCCATTGCAGGGTCTCGTGCACGGCTGTGCCGTAATCGGCATCCGGTCCGCTGGCGCGAGGGAAATTCAGGATAGTGTCAAAGAAGAAGCCCTGCGGGCCGCCGTAGATCATGTCGGTAAAGGCGCCCAAATGCGTCGGGCTGAGCTTGAAGCGCTCCAACCGTGTGGCCAGTAAGTCGCGCAAGCTGCTGTCGCTGCGGCTACCTTCCAGATGGTGTTGCCGCCAGTTCAGTTCCAGGGTACTGAGTTCCGGTACTTCGTGGTCGATGCGGCGCACATCCTGGACTTCGGCCGGCAGGATCATCGTCTTGAATCCGTCAGCAGCCTCTTGTTCATTCAGGTACTTCAGGCGCTTGGTGGCTTTGCCGCTGTAGGTCTGCATGAAACTGGTCAGATGCAGGCCTAACTTAGCGCGGGTGATAGCCACAAAAAAGATGCGTAGACGCTCGTCCTCGGTGGTGCCAGCCGGCCGGATCGGTACTAAGTTGGCGGGTAGCTTGAGGTGGTTGCTGGCGCCTCGTGAGCTGTTGCCCCACACGTCGTCCTGCAGGCTTGGCAAGAAGACGTGCTCGAACTCCAGACCCTTGGATTTGAAGACCGTCATCAGCTGCACTGCCTCGGCGTGCTGGTTGTAGGGGCTGGTATTGAGCATGCGCTCGCCGGCTTCCTGGTAGGCGTTCACCAGAGCTAACAGATCAGGTAGTTTGAGCGGATCGTCCTGGGCGTTCTGGTGGTCGCGCAGCCGTTCGCGCAGACAGGTCAGGTGTGACAACGTCTGGTAGAACAGATCGGGCCCCTCCGTCTGGGCTTCCGCTCCAAGGTAAAAGCTGCGTAGTGGTGAGCGGACGTGCTTGGGCATGTCGTCGGCCGTCTCACCGGTCTCGATATCCAGGGATCCGATCAGCCCGTCGAGCATCACCTCAAGTGATTCGGTGCTGGCACGCTTGGCTAGGCTCAGGAACAGTAGTCCGGGCAGGCGGAACTGCGGATCATCAAGTACCGCCTGGCTCCACGACAGGTCGTGGTCGTCACGCACCCGCCAACTGAGCTGCCAGAGTGCGCTGGTCGGCGTCTGCCAGAAGTTGTAGCTTAACACTTCGGGCCATAACGTGGCGGCCTGCTCTTCGTTGCCGCCAGCCAGGGCTAGCGTCAGGCGGCTCATGCCAAGCAGTTGCTGGACCACCGGCGCTTCCAGGATGTTCTCGCGTTTCTCATAATGGACCGGAACGTTGAGGTTATTCAGGAACGGCACCAACGGCTCAAGCTGTTTGTGGCGCGGTGCCAGCACGGCGATCTCATGCGCTGGCACGCCATCCTTGATGAGTTCGGCGATCCGTCGGGCGATCCAATCATACTGGCCGACGTCGGCCTGGAATTCGTGCCGGTCGATGTGCGCCTGCTCGGCGATGCTGTCGTTGGCGGCCGTCAGCTCCTTGCTGAGGTCGGTGAACTCATGCTCCAGGCGGTCGGTAATCTGGGTGGCGACTTCTTTGGCGACGCCCAGGATGTGGCGGTGCGAACGGTAGTTCTCCGTCAGGTTAATGATGCGCGTGTCCTTATACGAATTGGCAAAGTCCTTCATGTTGGAGACTTCGGCGCCCTGGAATGCGTAGATTGCC
>JALQUD010000133.1:295-1849 GCA_023268595.1 Candidatus Saccharimonadia bacterium | reverse complement strand
TACCTGGGAATCCGCAGTTACCGGCAGCTTGACGCCGTTGACGGAGGCCTGAGCGGTATCGAAACCCGGATGGCCATCGATACGGCCGTCTGGGCGCTCGAACATGACATCGACGTGCTGGTCACCCTGGATACCGGCGACCATCCGGACCATGCCGCTACGCTCAGAGCCGGCCGGTTGGCGGCACGTATCCTGCTGACAGAGGGCGTCCAGACCAGTGTCATGGAGCTACAGCCTGCCGGCAGGCCCCAGCACGACGATTACGATGAGTACGACGGCCTGCGGTTCGACGGCAGTCCGAACGGCGTGGCCCGAGCGGTCGGTGCCGCCCGGCGCAATCCCAGCCAATTCCAGGTACGGGATGGCATCCATGACGATTGGCCATTGGTCGCCGGTTACAGCCTGGAGCCGGCTACCTACCAGCGTCTCATGCAGTATCCGCTGCTGAGTGATGCCACCTACCGGGTCGTCACCAGCCAACACCTACAAGCCGCCGACACCGTACGTTATACTGGTATCAATCACCAGGAACAGGAATACGACCATGCAGCTGTATAACACGCTTACCCGCACGACCGAGACCATCAAGCCGCAGATGCCACCGCGCGTCACGATATATACCTGTGGCCCGACCGTGTACGACTACCCGCACATCGGCAACTGGTTTACCTTCGTGCGCTACGACGTACTGGTCCGCGCGCTCAGGCTGGCCGGCCTGCACGCTGATTGGGTGATGAACATCACCGATGTCGGCCACCTGGTCGGCGACGCCGACGACGGCGAAGACAAGCTGCAGAAGGGAGCCCGGCGCGAAGGCAAGACCGCCTGGGATGTCGCCAAATTCTACGGCGATTACTTCGTTGACGGACTGGACCGCCTGCGCATCACCAAGCCGACGTATCTGCCAAAAGCCACCGAGCACATCAGCGAACAGATCGATCGGGTACGGCAGCTGGAAGCCAAGGGTTATACCTACGTCATCGACGATGGCGTATACTTCGACACATCGAAGTTCCCGCAGTACGCTGATTTCGCCCGGCTGGACCTGGACGAGCAACAAGCTGGCGCGCGCGTGGAATACAACAGCCAGAAACGTAACGTCAGCGACTTCGCACTCTGGAAGTTCTCGCCGAAAGATGAGCGCCGCGACATGGAATGGTGGGCGCCGTGGCAACCGGACGGCACCGAATCAGACGAACGACACCAAATCGGTCAATCACGGATCGGCCAGGCTGGTAGTATGCAAGGCGGCGGCGAGCAGCAGACTGCCGGTATGGCCGGTTCGTGGGGTTTTCCGGGGTGGCACGTAGAGTGCTCCGCCATGGGCATGAAATACCTGGGCCAGACCATCGACATCCACTCCGGCGGCATCGACCATATCCCGGTCCATCACACCAACGAGATCGCCCAGAGCCAGGCGGCCACCGGCCAGCCGTTCGCCAACTACTGGATGCACACCAACCATATCACCATCGAGGGTGAAAAGATTTCCAAGTCGCTTGGCAACGGCATCACGCTGGAGGATGTTGAA
This sequence comes from Candidatus Saccharimonadia bacterium, assembly GCA_023268595.1. GTDB lineage: Bacteria > Patescibacteriota > Saccharimonadia > Saccharimonadales > UBA4665 > JALQUD01. Next base: position 318 of record JALQUD010000133.1, on the reverse strand, counting down.
GCACACGGTTTTGATCTGCAGGT
>JALQUD010000133.1:0-285 GCA_023268595.1 Candidatus Saccharimonadia bacterium | reverse complement strand
CTACGGTTACACATACTGGAATCGCACTACCGCTCACAGAGCAAGTTCAGCTGGGAGTCGCTGGAGGCTGCCAGCAACCGGTTACGCCGTTGGCAGGAACTGAGCGACCTGCGTTGGCAACTCCCGGCGCAGACAGCGGACGGCACCGATGCCGGCCAGCCGGCGGCCGAGCGGGCACGGACCGCCATGGCCGGCGTCAAAGCAGCCCTGCTGAACGACCTGGATACGCCAGCGGTCATGGGACATATCGAGGAAATCATGAACCTGATGGAGCAGGCTGATACG
>JALQUD010000132.1 GCA_023268595.1 Candidatus Saccharimonadia bacterium | reverse complement strand
AAATCCTTGGTCAGAGCGGTGACCACGCCGTTGAAGGCGGCGCCGATGGCGATACCGACGGCCAGGTCCACGACGTTGCCACGGAGGATGAACTTCTTGAACTCATTGAGCTGATTTTTTACTTCCAACATATGTTTCCTATATTAGCATACCGAAGATGTAGCATGTTTTAAACATAAGCGCAAGTAAAAAGTAGTAAAAAATGCGATACGTTGCTATAATCCGGCTTAGCAGGCATACGACATGCCGGCTGACAGGTTACAGGAACGAGCAATATGCCTCACCAGGATCGTCCGTCCGCAGGATTGAACGGTCCGCAACCAGCGGACCCTGGTACTTCGTTTGCTTTCACCGTCAGCCCTCTTTTTACGAAACTTACCCCTGGCAGACGGGATGCGGTCTATCAGACGCTGACCGAGCGCATGAATACTGTCACCATGCTGCTCGGGCCGGATACGAAGGTCATATTCGCCACGTTCTCGCTGCCGACCGTGGCAGGGTATGAGGCAGAAGCGGTAATCGGCAAGCGGTGGCGCGATATGGTGCATAGCGACGACGCCGTGGCGTTCGGCAAGACATGGAAGCGCTTGCTGGCTGGCGGAGCGGTAACTAATTTCCAAATACGGTTCATAGGACCGGGCGGGTCGGATGACGAGCCGATCTGGCTGGAGTTCGAAGCCGAGAACAAGCTGGACGACCCGCAGACCGGTGCGGTGGTAGCGGTGATCCGCAACGTATCCAAGCGTATGCGGGTGGAGGAAGAGTTGCGCGAAGCAGAATCCCGTTGGCGCTTCCTGGCCGAGTCGATGCCGACGCTTATCTTTGCCATCGGCCCGGACGGACGGATGCAATACGCCAACCCGCAGTGGCAGGAATTCTCAGGCGTGCCGGTCGATAAGTTCATGCGCGAGCGCAGTACCCAGGACGCCATCATACATCCCGAAGACCGCCATGGTTTCTGGAAAGCCTGGCGCACGGCCTTCCGGCGTGGCCGGCCGCTCATCCACCAGTTCAGGCTGCGACGAAAGGATGGCACTCATCGTTGGCATATCTGCCGTATCCGACCGATGAAAGCCGAAGATGGATCGGTGCGGATGTGGGTCGGTTCGTGTACTGACACCGAGGACTTGTATCAGGCGATGCTTGGACGTCATGAATTCGAGCTCCAGGCTGCCCGGCTCGATGTCCAGCGCCAGGAGTTGTTAGCGCTGAACCAATCAAAGGACGAATTCATCTCACTCGCTTCGCACCAGTTACGTACGCCGGCCACCGGCGTCAAGCAGTTCCTGGGCATGCTGTTGCAAGGTTTTGCCGGCGAGCTCGACCGGGACCAGCGGGCCTTTCTACAGACAGCATACGACAGTAATGAGCGCCAGATCGCCATCGTCAACGACCTGCTGCGGGTGGCACAGATCGATACCGGCCGGCTTAAGCTGTCGTTACGCAAGACCAACCTGGTGCGCTTGGTCAAGAAAGCCACCAGCGAACATGCCGGGCGGGCGGCGGAGCACGGCCAGGACCTCGTCATCAAGTCGGTCGAGCCATCGGTAGTAGCTCGGATCGATGCGGAAATGTTCCGGATGGCGCTGGATAACGTCATCGATAACGCGATCAAATACAGTCCCTCAGGATCGCGGATCATGATCAGTGTCTCGTATGATAAGCGTAATGGCGCCGCCGTGGTGGCCGTCACCGATCAGGGCGAGGGCATGACCAGTGAAGAAGTCGGCAAGATATTCGATAAATTCTCCCGGTTGGAAAATCCGCTTACCAAAGCGGTGGACGGGTCCGGCCTCGGTCTGTATTGGGCCAAGCGGGTGCTCGATCTGCATAAGGGCGGCATCAAGGTGCGCTCCAAGCCGGGCAGAGGTACCACGTTCAGCTT
>JALQUD010000131.1 GCA_023268595.1 Candidatus Saccharimonadia bacterium | reverse complement strand
ACCGGATGATCCGTATTCACTGGATATCAACCCCAACCTGAGCATGTAACGCCTTTGGCGGCGACGCAATGACACGCGGTCCAAGAGCGCAAAAAAATGTGCCGTAAATGTCACATTTCCACTTGCGCATCCCCTACTCTCCTGTTATGCTTACGGGGCAAAAACAAACATTGTTTTGCAAATAGATAGCACGTTCAGACCTGCGTCTCGCGGACATAGCTCCAAGACGCCACATCGGTTACGTCGTATATAATTGCGGCGTTGTGTATATAATTGCACTACAATTCGGGGATAAGCACAGCGGGGAAGAGCGCTTTACGTCAAGGACGATAAAGCTTTCTTTTCGCTGTGGTTTTCATGTGAATCTACTACTCGGATGTATCTGAGTCAGACTTGAGCTGCACAGGAGTCGTTCAGAGATGGCAAAGCACCGGTCACGGTGTTATGCTAGATGTAGCCTATTTGGTGGGTGCAACAGGGAACGATCGGTGTTTCGCATTTGGCGGCACCGTATTATCGTGAACCATAATCGTGAATCGGATCAGCATTATATGAAGTTATCGAAGGTCTACGAACCACAGCAATACGAAAAAGACATTTACGCCTTATGGGAGAAGAGCGGCGCATTCAGGCCGCAAGGGAAGGGCACCCCATACTCCGTCGTCATTCCTCCGCCTAACGCCAACGGTAACCTGCATATCGGACACGCTCTGACACTTGGTTTGGAAGACGTAGCTATCAGATACCACCGCTTGAAGGGTGACCGGGTCCTATTCGTGCCAGGGGCCGACCATGCCGGCTTTGAGACCCAGGTAGTTTACGAGAAGCAACTGGCTAAAGCCGGCAAAAGCCGCTTTGATTTCAGCCGTGACGAGTTATACCGCGATATCTGGCAGTTCGTGGGACAGAACCGTGCTAACTTCGAGGACCAGATTCGGCGTATCGGCGCCAGTGTCGATTGGGAGCACTATACCTTCACGCTCGACAGCAAAGTGGTCAGCAGGGCATATGCCACGTTCAAGAAGCTCTGGGACGACGGACTGGTCTACAGAGGAGAACGACTCGTCAACTATTGTACGTTCCATGGCACGGCCTTCGCGGACATCGAGGTCGAACACAAGGAAGAGCAGGGTAACCTGTGGCATATCCGTTACGATGCGGTCGATGGCTCAGGTGGGCTGGTCATCGCCACCACCCGTCCGGAGACCATGTTCGGCGACGTAGCCGTAGCCGTCCACCCTGAAGATGAGCGGTACGCCAAGCTGGTAGGCAAGAGCGTGCGGTTACCGCTGACGAACCGTGAGATCCCGGTGATCGCTGACGACTTCGTCGAGCGGGAGTTCGGAACCGGGGCAGTTAAGATCACGCCGGCACATGACCAGAACGACTTCGAAGCCGGCGAACGGCATGATCTGCCAAAGTTGACCGTCATCGACAACGAAGGCCGGATGAACGCCGAGGTTCCGGAAGCTTACCGGGGGCTGGAAGTCGCCGAAGCACGGTCCAAAACGGTCGCAGACTTGGAAGCGCAGGGCTTCCTGGTGCGCACCGAAGAGCATACCCACAATGTCGGCCATTGTTATAAGTGCGGCACAATCATACAACCGTTGTTAAGAGAACAATGGTTTGTCTCGATGGCACCACTAGCCAAGTCAGCGATCGAGGCTCTGGAAGCTGGCCGTGTGGAGTTCTTTCCGGCCAGTAAACGCGACCAGCTCGTAACCTACCTGAAAGGCCTGCGCGACTGGAATATCAGCCGGCAGATTGCCTGGGGCATACCGATCCCGGCCTTCCAGAATGTCGACGACCCCGACGATTGGATATTCGATGACCGCATCGACCAGGAAACGATCGCAGTAGAGAAGCACGGCACCACACACACCTATCGCCGTGACGCCGATGTCT
>JALQUD010000130.1 GCA_023268595.1 Candidatus Saccharimonadia bacterium | reverse complement strand
GACGGTCTGGCGCGTTTGCTGGCAGGTGAGGACGATCGTATCGTCACGCCGGAATACGGCGCCGAAGCCAATATAACCACGCCGCGTAAATAGCCGCCTCCTGGCGCGCGGACGTTCCAATAGCCGTCTGACGTTACAATTTGACCGCTGTAACCGGCCCAGCGTATAGTTGTGAGGTAAGGATGTGGCAACACTGTCCACTCCGTATCAAGAACACTACTTATATTCGAACATCAGATGTGACCGTCGGCTAGAGAAGTGATAGCGATTGCCGATATGTCGTATCTGCCATTCAGGAAAGGATGAACTATGGAACTGATTCCCATAGTGCTTACCGCTGTCGCCGCTGCCGCCGCAGGCTTCGGTGGCAACGTCGTTTTGACGCGCCGCAAGAACGGTAATGCGGCCAGCCAAGCCGACAAGACGCTAGAAAAAGCCAAGCGTGACGCGGAGAAGCAAGTCGCTGACGCACGCAAGGAAGCCTTGGAGATAGCCGAGGAAGGCCGCAAGGATGACCAGGCCAGACGCAAGGAGCTGAAGGCGATAGAACAGCGGCTGGTCGGCCGTGAAGAGTCGCTTGACCGTAAGCTCGATGAGCTTGATAAGCGTACTGAGCGCCTACGTAAGGGTGAGGACGAAGTCGAGCAGCTCAAAGAAGAGATCCGCGAGATCCGTAGCAGGCAACAGGACAAGCTGGAAAAGATCGCCCGGCTGAGCAAGCAGGAGGCTGCCGACAAACTGATGCAGATGACCGAACGCGATATCCGTAGCGATCTGGTCGGACTGGTCAACAAACTGCAGGCGGAAGCTCAGGACGAGGCCGAAGAAAAAGCTTCGCTGATCATCACGACCGCCATGGAGCGTATGGCCAGCGAAGTGACTGCCGAACGTACCGTCACTAGCGTCAAGCTGGAAGACGAAGAGATGAAGGGCCGCATCATCGGTAAGGAAGGCCGCAATATCCAGGCGCTCCAGCGCGCTACCGGTGTGGACATCATGGTTGATGACACGCCAGGTTACGTCGTGCTTAGCAGCTTTGATCCGGTCCGCCGCGAAGTCGCCCGTCAGGCACTCCAGTTATTGATGAAAGATGGCCGCATCCATCCGGGACGTATCGAGGAAGTCGTCGCCAAAGCGCAGAAGAATGTCGAGAAAGAAGTCGTCCGGGCTGGTGAGGATGCCGCCCGTGAAGTCGGCGTCATAGGTATTCCGAAGGATGTGCTCCACTTGCTGGGTGAGCTTAAATTCCGTACGTCGTATGGTCAGAATGTGCTGAAGCACAGCACCGAGATGGCGCACATCGCCGGGATGATCGCCGAAGAGGTCGGCGCCAACGTCAAGACCAGCAAGTACGCAGCGCTGGTCCACGACCTGGGCAAGGCGGTCACGCACAAGATGGAGGGCAAGCACCACCACATTTCAGGCGAACTGCTGCGTAAGTACGGTGCACCGGAAGCTGTCGCCAAAGCTGCCGAGCAGCATCATGACGATGTGGAGGCTACGACCGTCGAAGCCCTGGTCATCCGTGTGGTCGACGCTATCAGCGCGGCACGGCCGGGCGCCCGCAACATCAGCGCCGAGAACTTCTCTGAGCGGATGAAAGAGCTGGAAAACGTCGCCAACGGCTTCAAGGGCATTGAGAAGTCATACGCCATCAGCGCCGGCCGTGAAGTCCGGGTGTTCGTCAAGCCGGGCCAGGTCGACGACCTCAACGCGATCAAGCTGGCGCGTGATATCGCTACCAAAATTGAGTCAACCATGCAATATCCTGGTACTATCAAAGTGAATGTGATTCGCGAAACGCGAGCCATTGAATTCGCTAAATAGTACGTAAACAGGGCAATCATCTCAATGAAATTTGTCATTCTTCATGGCACAGCGGCCAATCACACCAGTAATTGGTTTAGCT
>JALQUD010000012.1 GCA_023268595.1 Candidatus Saccharimonadia bacterium | reverse complement strand
CGAACTTCTCGACGGCACGCAGTAAGCCGGTGTTACCTTCCTGGATCAGATCCAGTAGGTCCAGGCCACGGCCGACGTAACGTTTGGCGATGGACACCACCAGACGCATGTTAGCCTCAGCCATCTTGTCCTTGGCACGCTTGTCACCGGCGACGACTTTCTGGGCCAGGTCCAGCTCTTCCTCGGCGCTCAACAGCGGAATCTTACCAATTTCGCGCAGATACAGGCGGACGGAGTCGTCAGCCACGTCATCATCGACGTACACGCGGTCCGGGACAGCTTCCTCTTCTTCGATTTCTTCTTCGGCCCACTCATCGCTCAGCTCAACGGGAGCGGCTTCGGTCGCGGTGATTTCGATGCTCGAATCGGCCAGCTCGGCATACAGTTGCTCGAGCGCTTCAGCGTTGGCCGGCACATCCGGGATCGCCGCGAAGATGGTCTGCTGGTCAATCGACCCGTCCTTCTTGGCTTTCTCTACGAGATTCTGCTTTGCCTGTGCCACGTCGATGACAGCCTCAGGCTTCGCAGCTTTGGTGCTCTTTCCAGCCTTGCCGGCCTTACCGGTCTTGGCCGTCTTGGCGGCCGGCTTCTTAGCCGACGCTTCGTCGTTGGTCTTCTTAGCCACGTCTTCCTCCTTGGGATTGATGCAATAGGGTATCCAGCTCCTTCACCTCGGTCAATATGCGCCGCATGGTCTCTTCATCGGCGCCATCGAGCTGGGCGGTCAGCTGTTGTTTTCGTTGTTTGATGTATTGTTCGATCAATCGAGCCTGTAGACGGTTCACTTCGTAGCCGAGTTCTAATGTTTCGACGTTGCCGTACAGCTCCTCACGTTGTAATACTAATATTTTAGCATAATCCAGCAAACTTTGCACCTGTTGCTCGGTCAGCCCGTTGCCCATGTCGGCGATAGTGCCTGAAAAGTCAGGTCGCTGCTTGAGATACCGGAAGACATATTTGGCCTGGCCCGTGGTAAACATCTCTTCCTGCAACAGCGAAGCCTGTGGCCTGAGCGCCGGATACGATAACAGCAGTGATATCAGGTGGTCCTGGGTCCGGCGGTACTCGATGTCGGTCTTCTGAGCCTGGTCGGGCGTGACCGGCTGGCGTTTGGGCTTCTTCATGGCCGGCTTGGCTTCCCTGCCCGGCTGTTTGACCAGCTTCTTGTCCAGCGCATCACGGCTGACGCCGAGCACCTTGGCGACCTCGACCATGTAATGGTCCTGCTCCACGCTGTCCTGCAACTTGCGGATGACCGGCAATAACACATCGCTGAACTGCTTCTTGCCCTGGGCGGTCGTCAGATCGAGTTCAGCCTTATAACGGTCCATCAGCCAATCAAGCGCATATTGCTGCTTGTCGATGACGGCACGCCAGGTGTCGGCACTCTGCTTGATCAGCTCATCCGGATCCTTGCCGCTCGGGATGGAAATGATGCTCAGCGATACGCCGGTCTTGCTGGCGATCGGTATGGTCCGTTCGGTAGCGGCGATGCCGGCCTTGTCGGCATCGAAGCTCAGGCGCACGTCACCGGTGAAGCGGCTGAGTGCTTTCAGGTTCGGTTCGGTCAGTGCCGTCCCTGCCGTGGCGACGACTTGCCGTACACCTGCCTGGTGGCTGGCCACTACGTCCAAGTTGCCCTCTACCAGCACCACGAAGCCGCTTTTGCGTATCGACTCCTTGGCCAGGTGCAGCCCATAGACATGCCGTGACTTGTCGTACAACAACGTCTGCGGCGTGTTGATGTACTTAGGTGAATCCGGGTCATCCTTGAGCAGACGCGCCGTGAAACCGACCACCCGGCCGTGCGGGTCCTGCAACGGCAGCGTGATGCGGCCGCGGAACATATCGCCGTAACCACCGCTGCCATAGCGCCGCTTGACGGCCAGGCCGGCCTTTTGCAGTTCGTCGGGCGTGAAACCTTTGGACATCATGAACTTGAACAACGTCTGTCCGCCGTTGCCGGACGGCGCGTAGCCGATACGCCATTCCAAAGCCGTCTGCTTGCTGAACTGGCGTTTACCTAGGATGTATTCGTATGCTTCTTTGGTCTTACTGAACTGCACTTGGTAGAACTTGGCCGCCAGGTCGAGCGCTTCGTATAACCGGTCCTTCTGCTGGCTGTTACCACCACCTCGCCGTCCACGGTACTGCGACAAGTCGACACCGGCCTTCTGAGCCAGATGCTCCAGCGCCTCCTTGAAGTCCATGCCTTCCACTTCCATGATGAAGCCGAAGACATTACCACCTTTGCCGCTACTGAAATCGTGCCAGATCTGCTTTTCCGGGCTGACCATGAAGCTTGGCGTCCGCTCGTTGGCGAACGGGCTTAACCCCTTGAAATTACGACCGGAACGCTTAAGCTGGACGTACTCCCCAACGACGTCCTCGATGTTTAACCGGGCTTTGATATCTTCGACCGCATCCATATCTATATATAAGAATATAGCTTAAGGCTTGCGACTCATAGCATTAGCCGTTTAAAATAGCAGGTATGCAACCTCAAGGCCCCGCCAATCCGCAAGGAGGCCCTTATCCTTCGTATGGTCCGGGACCAACACCCGGCGGCCAGACGCCGCCCGGCGCACCTGGCCAGCCATACCCCGGACAACAGTACCCGGCACAGCCGTACCAGCAACGGCCAGGCCAGCCCGTCCAACCGGGTCAGGTGCCCCAACCGGGTTACCAAAATCCTCAGAACCCCGGATACGCTGCGCAGCCGACTCCCGGCCAGCGGCCCAGCCAACCGGCGCCAGGTGTCGCCATGCCATACCAGAACCGTGCAGGCCAACCAGGCCAGCAACCAACGCCACAGACCAGTCAGCAGACAGCTCCCGGCCAGGGCCAGGCTACCGGCGAACTGCCACCACCGCCGGACCCGACCGCCACGCCATATGACTTCTTCATGCAGCCCAAACCTGCACAGCCCATCAAGCCGCTACCGGTAGCCGGCCGTCATCTGGGTAACATCCCTACCGACTTCGACAAGATCAACACCGGCGGAAGTATCAATACCGCCGGTCTGAGCGGCAAGTTCCCACTGATCGCAGGCGGCGGCGTACTGCTTATCATAATCATCTTCGTGGCCATGGCCCTGGCGCCCGATGACCAGGCGGGACCACAGTTCCTGAACGTGGCACAGATCCAGAAAGAGATTTCCCGCGTCTGCGACTTAGGATCGTCAAGGGCGAAGTACCGTTCAACGCGCAACTTCGCCGCCACCTGCACCGGCAGCGTCGCCACCAACCAGAGCGAAGTGCTCAGCTACATGACGAAAAGCGGATACAAGTACAACAAGAAGCAGCTCGACGCCAAAAAGAACAGCCAGGTCGATAGCCAGCTCAAGTCAGCCCAGTCGTCCAGCACTTATGACGAAACCTTCCGCAGCATCGTCGGAGAGCAATTGGAGAGTTATGATAGTGCCCTGACGGCCCAGCTAGGCATCACTACCGGCACTAATGGCCGCGAAGTTTTGTCGAAGGCACAGTCCAGCGCACAATTGCTCATCAAGATGGTCAAGGACGACAGTGACAAGACCGTCGCCCCGACGATTTCCGACTAGGCCTTGCCTGTCACCAGGTCATACGAATGTCCGATCAGATCGCAGACCTCATCCCAACCGAGCTGTCCGGTCAGGACTACCGTATTCCAGTGCTTCTTGTTAAGGTGGTAGCCCGGCATGACACTTTCGTAGCGTTCACGTAACGTCACGGCCAATTGCGGGTCGCATTTCAGACTTATCTGCACCGGCTCCTTACCTTCGGACACCAGCGCGAACATTTTGGCGTCTTCACCGGGTCCGACCTTATATACCGCCACATCCTTGCCGAACGGGTAATCCAGCCGGACATCCGGCAAAGCCATCAGATAATCCTCGACCTGCTTATGCGTCATCGCCCTGCTCCCGTTTGAACCATTCCAGGTAATATTGCAGCTCGGCGATAGAAGCCTGGATGTCATCGAAGGCACGGTGGACTTCGCGCTTCTCAAATTCCACGCCGTAGCGCCCTTGCATGAACACCTTCCAAGCGCTGACATCCAACATGCGGTAATGTAGCTTCAGATCGAAAGCCGGCCACCATTGTTTGATGAAGTTGCGGTCATTATGGATGGAATTACCTGCCAACACTGCCGGCTCGTCACCGAAGTGCTGTTGCAATAGGCTTATCAGTTCCTGTTCTACCTGGGCGTCGGTCTTGCCTTCATCCAGGCGGGCCACGAAATCATCCCGGTTCGCCGGGAAGCCGGCCCACCAGGTATTCTTTTGCATGCGATCGACGACCACGGCGCGGGGCTGCCGTAAGCGCGCCTCGTAGCTGTCGAGCGTCACCATGTTAAAGTCCGTCACCTCGGCCGCGACTTCCAGGATCACGTCCTGTTCAGCGTCAAGGCCGGTCATTTCCAGGTCAACCCATAGCAGTTTGCTGGGTTTAGCCTTCTTGTCTATCTCAGTCATGGGTCAGATTATAGCTTCCACTTCTACAAATAAAAACCCCGGCCAGATGCGGCCGGGGTTTTATCGTAGCTGACGGGTCTAGCCTTGACGGGCGGCAACGGTAGCTTTGCCGTACCATGCCAGCTGCTCGAGCGTAGCCTGCAGGGCGGTCTGAGGACCCTGAGGCTTGGCAGCCAGTTCTTCGCTCAGCACGCCATCGTCGCTGATGTGCTGGGCTGCATAGTCTGAGAAGAACGTAGCTTCAGGGATGGTGAAGGCACCGGCACCCGGTACGGTCAGACGAAGGCTGGCCACCGCCTGGGCACCACCGGTCGAACCGTGGGCCACCAGGGCGACAGGCTTGTTGTCCATCTCATGACCAAGCGTATCCAGGGCGTTCTTTAGCACGGCCGGCATGCTACGGTTGTACTCCGCGGTAACGATGACGTAAGCGTCAGCCTCGGTGATCTTGGCGGTCCACGCAGCTACTTCCGCAACCGGCTGGCGGTCCGGATTGTACCGTGGTGGAATAACCTCATCGAAGAAAGGCAGTGGAAAATCGGCCAGGTCAAGGATTTCCGGCTCCAGGCCTTCGATGTTCTTGGCAGTCTCTGCCACCCACTTGCCTACGCGGTCGCTCACGCGGCCCTGACGGGTGGTTCCTACGATAACCTGTACTTTCATGACAACTCCTTCATATCCGGCAATGACAGTTCGAGTGCGCTCATAGCCGGATTTATGGTATATTTAGTATAGTAATTTCAGTATAAGTAATTCACTATACTTTGTAAAGCGAATGTAATACTCAGAGCCTATCATGAGCACCACCACGAACACCGCGACCAAACCAGTATCACTCGAGCCGAAAGCCGGCTGTATTGCCAGTGCCATGGAAATCATCGGTAGCAAATGGACCGCGCTTATCCTGCGCGACCTGGCCGCCGCGCCACGCCGCTTCGGCGAGCTGGAGAAGTCAGTCGGTAACATCAACCCGCGTACGCTTAGCCAACGGCTTGACGCCCTCGAGTCACACGATATCGTCGCCAAACAGGCCTGCGAAGACAGCCCGACACGGCCAGAGTATAGCCTGACACCGAAAGGTCGTGACCTGATTCCGGTCATCGAACAGATGGCAGCCTGGGGCGATAAGTATTACTCCAGCAGTACCGACTGCTAAATTGACTGCGTAAGGGTCGGCTCGCAGCCCTACTGCCGCTACTTCTTCTTGAAATCAAGCGCGGCGGAGTTGATACAGAAGCGCATGCCGGTCGGCTGGTCATACGCATCGTTAAACACATGGCCCAGATGGCTGCCACAGCGGGCGCACGCCACTTCCACCCTGTGCATCCCTAAAGAAGTGTCCTCGGTCAGATGGACGGCATCATTCCGTGCCACGTCGTAAAAGCTCGGCCAGCCACTGCCCGAGTCGAACTTGGTACCACTCTGGAAGACTACGTTGCCGCACGCAGCACAGGCGTAATCGCCGTTGTCCTTGGTATGCAATAAGGCACCGCTGCCAGGTGCCTCGGTACCTTTCTTACGTAGCACCTCGTACTGTTCAGGAGTCAGCCGCTCCTTCCATTCTTCGTCGCTCAAACGCTTCGGATCTTCGTTCATACCCGGCAGTATACGCCCTAACGGGTGACTCGGACAACCGGTACGCTTGACCAACTACATGCGGTCCGGCGCGTCGATACCCAACAGACCCAGGCCTGCCTTCAGCGTGTCAGCATAGCGGCGGACAAGTCCGACCCGGACAGCCTGGCGTTCGTGGCCGATGACCTTGTTATGCTCATAGAAACGATTGAATATCTGTGCCAGTTCGTAGAGGTATCCGCAGATATGATGCGGCATCAGCTCAGCCACGGCCTTGTCGACCGTCTCGGCGTACTCACCGAGACAACGGACCAGCAGACGCTCATCAGCCTCATACACGGTAGCATTGGGCGTACCGGTAGCGCCTGCATCGTGCGGCGCTTTCGCCAGGACGGAGCGGGCCCGGGCATGGGCATACTGGAGATATGGGCCGCTGTTCCCTTCCAAGGCCACCGACTCCTTGGGATCATACGAAATATCCGAGCCAAGCCGGTTCTTGGCGAAGGCATACCTGACGGCTGCCAGGATCGTCGACTCTGAATGGTCAACGCCAGACTCCTTGCCGGCAGTGCGCGCCGATTCAAGGATTTCCAGCGCGGTCACCACGTTGCCCTTTCGCGAGCTCATCTTGACGCCACCCTGCAGCTTGACCACCCCATGCACCATGTGCCGGGTGCGCCCGGCCGCTTCCGGGGCGAATTCGGCGATCGATGCCAACACGACCTGCATATATTGCTGCTGCTCATTAGCCGTGATGATGATTGACTCGTCAAAATGATAATCCTGCCATTTGGTCAGGCTCAGGCCGACTTCTTTGGCTTCGTACGTCGGCAACCCCTCCGAGTTAACGAACACCCGGGTATGCAGCCCGCGCCTCTCGCCGTCGAACACCACGGCATCACCGCTGCGCTCGTACACGCCGGCGGCCAGTTGTTCCTGGACGGTGGCCACACCGAGCGGCGTGACTTCGCTTTCAGGAATATACCGGTCGAACGGTACCACTTGTAGCTGGCCGTACAGCGTTTCGAAGTAATCGTAGCTCCATTGCCGGCACATCCAGTAGATACGCGCGAAGCCCGACTCACGGTCACCGTCAGTGTGTAGCCGATACACGCGTTTGTTGGTAGCCACGATCGCGGCTTTGGCGTCCGGATCGTCCTCGTATGCATTATTGCCCTGGACGTATCGCTCACCAAGCCAGGCCGGCCGGTCAGCCTCGGCGACGGCATCGAGGCCGGTAGGATCCTCCGAACCGAGCCACTCAATGATAGCCCACATACTCTTACCGACATGCAGACCCACATCACCACCGTAATTGATGCGCTGGACATCGGCACCGGCAGCCACGTTCAACCGGGCGACCATGTCACCGATCAGCGTCGTGTACAGATGTCCGGCATGCAACGGCTTGAAGGGGTTAGGATCGGAGTATTCCGCCAGGACCGTCTTACCAGCCTTCGTCTGTCCGACGGTCTGCTCCGCCATAGTCGTCAATGCCGCATCGGTCAGCGTCAGGTTTATGAAGCCAGGGCCGGCTATCGTCACATCACCGACCAAGCCGTCCAGTTCCGGCTTGAGGAGATCCGCCAGCTCTGTGGCAAGCTCACGCGGATTACGCCCGGCCGGTTTTGCCAGCTGCAATGCGATGTTAGTGGCAAAGTCGCCGAACTGCGCATCGGGTCGGGTAAGCTCCACCCGCCCGTCAAAGCCGTATGCATCGGCCACGATGCCGGCGATAGTAGTCTCAATCTGTTGTCTCATCGGTACAAGTATAGCAAATCGTCACGGACGACGGGCCGGACTTACCGCTGGCTACGATTCCCCGGCATAAGCATAAATGCTATACTAAGATGGAATATACGACCGTCACGGTCATATCCAGGTCATAATCAGGGCCTTAAAGCCACAAACATGAATCCACAGCAATATCCACCTCAACAGCCCGGACAGAACCCGGGATACCCCGGAACCCCGCAGTCAGGCCCCGGCATGCAACCTCAGCAGCCGTATGCCCAACAGTACCCGCAACAAGGACCGGTGCAAGGAGCCTACGGTTCACCGCAGCCGATGCCACAGCCAGCCCAACCGTCACAGCCGCAGTGGAACCAGCAGCCATACCCCCAACAGCCGGCGATGCAGGCACAGCCAACGCCTCAGACGAACGGTTATAACCCATACGCTTATCCTGGTGAGTACGACCAGCCGAAGGCCAAAGGCCCCAATATCAAGCTCATTGCCATCATCGGTGGCGCAGTATTACTATTAATCATCATCGGCGCCGTGGTCGCTACCAGCGGTAGCGGAAATAATTCCGGCAACGAACCCACCAGCAGCACGCAAGGTACCTCCGAACAATCGACCAGCGACGCCGGCAAGGACATCATCGACCGCACCGACAACACCTTGGACCTATCCAAGAAGATCAACAATAAGGAGACGCTCAAGCCGCAGACGCTCAAGGCCAAGACCGGTCAGCAGGTCAACCTGTCCAGCGGCTTCAGCTTCATGGTCACTAAAACCGAGGACTTCAGCTCCAGTAACCCCACCACCAAGCCGGCTGATGGCAAGAAATTCGTCATCGCCACCGTCATCGTCGGCAACCGCAACCAATCCGGCAACATCAGCGTCTCGTACCTGGATTTCCGTCTGCGTGACAAGAGCAACCAACTCCTAGCAGGTTCCGGCGCTACCAACGAAGTTCTCAACAACCCCTTAGCCAGCCCGACCGAGCTGAAACCCGGCGAACAGCTTACCGGCAAAGTGGTATTCGAAGTTAACAGCAACGAGACCGACTGGGTCTTCAAGCATTCCGAAACTTACCAGAAGACCACTGACGACACCACGTTCACCGTCGAGGGTGAAATCGTCATCCAGTTGGCGACTGCAGCAGCATCCAGCACCGGCACGACCAGCCAGACCGGCGAAACCGCCGGCGGCACCACTACCGTCAACTGACCAGCCCTGGCCAGTCACGACTCAGCGCCCGGCACTAACGACTAGCGGCACGGGCATACTCGCCGATCGCCTTGACCAGGCCGCTCAGCGTCAGATACAACCCCATCAGGAATACGAAGAATACCCCGGTCACAACGAACGTTTCAGGATGTCCGGACGGGTCGAGGATCCGTTCCGAGACATCGAACAGGATACCCGCCGGATTCACCAGCACATCCCAACTGTTCCAACGTAAGTCACGCCCCAGGTAGATCGCAAAACTACATAGGAACAGCAACGAAGCGCTGGTCAGCACGGCCTTCCAACGGGCCACACGTTTCTCAAGTTCTTGTTGCACCAGAAACAAGCCCGTATATCCCAGGATCATGGCATTGAGGATATAGACCGTGAACGTCAACGAATCATATAAGACTTCGCTACGTGGCATATCGGCCAGATGGATGAAATCACTCACCATGTAAAAGCTGTTCGGCAGGAACAACAACCACACCAGGCTCAGCGCCAGGCAGGGCCAGCTGGACCAGGCGTGTGTACGCAATCGGCGTACCAGAACATAGGCCAGAACCATCGGGATCCAAGCCAGGAAGAGGTTCCAGTTGAGATACCAGTCCATACTGCCGTTGCCACGCACGGCGCCCATCACGTATAACAACACGGCCAAGCCACTCATACCGGCTAGTGCCACCACGAACGATCTGAACGGCCGGGCCGCGCTAGGTTGTACCACCTTCATTGCTTTCATTATACATCCCGTATGATTCCGGCCGAACCGTCAGTCGCTCCGGCCCCGGACCAGCTTATCTAAGGAACTACCGCTTAGGCGTCTTTCTTGACCGGCAACTGCACGGAAAAGACCGCACCGCCCTGCCCCTGAGATGCGTTATATGCCCGGATACTACCTCCGTTAGCCTGGACGATTTCCTTGGCCAATGCCAGGCCGAGTCCGTAGCCGGTGGTGCCTTCGGTAGTCGGTGCTTTACTGCGGGCAGTATCGCCGCGGTACAGGCGGTCGAAGATATGCGGCAGGTCAGCCTGCTCGATTCCCCTACCCTGGTCACGGACCGTGAACACGTAATATGAGTTGTGGCGCGCGCCGGCGATATAGACCGTCGACTGCGGGCTATCCGGTGAACGCCCGTACTTGACGGCGTTATCCAGCAGTATTATCAGTAACCGGACGATGCTCTCCTGGTTAGCGTACAGCGTGCTGTCATCCAACTGCCGCTCCACCTTGATCTTCTTATCTTCAAGTCGTTTGTCCATCTGAGCGACGACTTCGTCCACCACGGCATCGAGCTTGAACATGTCCTTGGAGAGTTCGGTCTGTCCATACTGCGTCAGCGCAAGCAGATCGCGTGACAGATGTTCCAGGCGCTGGACTTCTTCCAGATTACTCTGCACCAGCTCGCGGGTTTCCGTCTCATCGAACGTTTTCTGCCGCAGGAAGACCTCGTTTTCGGCACGTATGTTAGCCAATGGCGTCCGTAGCTCGTGGCTGGCATCGGCCACGAAGCGGGCCTGCGCCTCATGCATATCGGCGATCGGCCGCAGCGTCCGGCCGGCGAACCAGTAGCTGATGAGTCCGCCGATCACCAAGGCGCCCAGATTGAGCATGATCAGGTCGCGGTTCAGATGGTCGCTAGCCACTTGGGCATGGTAGTCCTGGGCCGTCCTGAAGGTGCGTTCCGGATTAGCCACCAGCAGATCCAGGCCGTTACGGGCCAGTTCACGGAACTCACCGGCCTGAGCCAGATACGCCTGGTTCATCTCGTATTCCGCGAACATACGGATACCGATAGTCAGCGTCAGGCTGAAACCGAATAATGTCGCCAGATAGAACAGCGTCAGTTTGACGCGGACCGATTTGAACAATTGCCAACCGCGGGCACTATTCAATCTTGTAACCATACCCCCGCACCGTCTTTATGACGCCCTCATGCTTACCCAGCTTCTTACGGACGTTGGCCACGAACGTCTCGACCGTGTTGTGCTGCACGCGTGATTCATCCGACCAGACATGGTCGAGCAGCCGGTCCTTGCCAATCACTTCGCCGCGATGGCGCAACAAGTATTCCACCAACTGGAATTCCTTGGCCGTGAACGGTAATTCCTGGTCATCATACTGCGCGGTGTGGGCAGTGATGTCCAGCTTGAGGCCTTCCGCCTCCAACACGCTGCCCTGGTGTTCCTTGGGACGGCGCAACAGGGCCCGCACCCTGGCTAACAGCTCATCGAACGAAAACGGTTTGGTCAGGTAGTCGTCAGCGCCGGCATCCAGTCCTTTGACACGGTCACCGATGGTGGTCCGTGCGGTCAGCAGCAGGATCGGCGCCTGCTCACGCTCTTCGCGCCACATCTGTATCAGCGCCGGCCCGTCGTGCGGTCCGGGAATCATCCAGTCCAACAGGACCAGATCGTAGCTACCGGTCTTGACCAGGTTCATAGCATCGTTGCTGTCATGGACGACATCGACGACATAACCTTCGGCGGTCAGTCCTTTTTCCAGGCTGCGTGCCAGTTTGACTTCATCTTCCACCACGAGGATCTTCATAGGTCATTCTCCATATTCACGGGATACATCCAGCCTACAGTATGCCATAGGATACTTGACAACAGCTGTACGAAGCGCATCGGTAATGGCGGCGCCAACCATGTACAATATGCAGCATATAGCTAAGGAGACCGACCATGGATGAATCCGACATAACCACGACAAAGGCCTGGCAGGATCTGCAGGACCATCATCAAGCTATGCGCGACACATCCATGCGTTCACTCTTTGAAGCCGATGACCAGCGCGCCGGTAGCTGGTCGCACCAGGCCGTCGACCTACGGATCGACCTATCCAAGCATCTCGCAGACAACCACACCCTGGAGCTGCTAACCGCCCTCGCCCGCCAGTCCGGCGTCGAGCAATTGCGTGATGACATGTTCAACGGCGTCAGAATAAATACCACCGAGAACCGTGCCGTGCTGCATACCGCCCTACGCAATGTGTCCGGGCGGCCGGTAATGGTCGATGGTACGGACGTCATGCCGGACGTGCTCCGGGTACTGGACCATATGGCTGAGTTCTCCGATTCGGTGCGGAACGGCAGCTGGACCGGCGCCACCGGCAAGCGTATCCGCACGGTCATCAACATCGGTATCGGCGGCAGCGACCTCGGTCCGGTCATGGCTTACGAAGCGCTCCGCGACTTCAGCCAACGAGACCTGGCGCTGCGGTTCGTCTCTAACATCGATGCCACGCAGTTCGTCGAAGCCACCCGTGATCTGGATCCGGCGGAAACCCTGTTCATCATATCGTCCAAGACGTTCACTACCGACGAAACGATGACTAACGCGACCACCGCACGCGACTGGATCACCACCGCGCTCGGCCAGGACGCCACCGCCAACCACTTCGTCGCCGTCTCCACCAACGCCCAAGCGGTCGCTGAGTTCGGCATCGACACCGCCAATATGTTCGAATTCTGGGATTGGGTCGGTGGACGCTATTCACTGTGCAGCGCCATCGGTCTGTCGCTGATGATAGCTATCGGCAAAGACAATTTCCATGATATGCTGGCCGGCTTCCACGCCATGGACGAGCATTTCCGGACCGCGCCTATCGAACAGAATATCCCGATGCTGCTAGGTCTGCTTGGCATCTGGTACGGCAACTTCTGGGATACCCGCAGCGAGGCTATCCTACCCTATGAGCAATACCTCAGCCGCTTCCCAGCCTACTTCCAGCAAGGCAACATGGAAAGCAACGGCAAGCGGGTCACGCGTGACGGCCGCTATGTCAGTTATCAGACCGGTCCGGTTATCTGGGGTGAGCCGGGCACCAACGGACAACACGCTTTCTATCAGCTGCTGCATCAGGGCACCGACATCGTGCCGGTCGATTTTATCGGGTTCGTCCACCCCCGCCATCAGGTCGGCGAGCATCATGACAAGCTCATGGCCAACATGTTCGCCCAGTCGGCCGCCCTGGCTTTTGGCAAGACGCCGGAAGAAGCCTTGGCCGACACCAAAGCCCTCGGCCTGCCGGCAGATGTCGCCCGGCACCGCGAGTTCCCGGGCAACCGGCCCTCCACCACCATTTTGGCGCCGGAACTGACCCCGAACACGCTCGGCCAGCTGACAGCCCTGTACGAGCACAAGATTTTTACCCAGGGCGCCATCTGGAACATCAACTCCTTTGACCAATGGGGCGTGGAGCTTGGCAAATCGCTTGCCAAGCAGACATACGCCGCCATGAAGGACCGAGACGTCACCGCGCTTGGCGATGCCTCGAGCGCCCAGCTGCTCAGCACGTACCTTGAGTTACAGGACGAAGCGCGCTGAACCACGATAACTAGCGCGACCGTCAGCGTGCTACCGTCGGCAGCCTATTCGCCGCGCTCCAGCTTGCGCTGCTGCTCGGTCTCATCGGGACGGCCATAGGCGTCTTCCAGACGCCAGGTCGTCCCCTGCTCCGGCGTCGACACTTCGATGATGTCGCAATCAGTGATGCCGATCAGCCGGTGCTTCTGACCGACCGACGTGCGATACCCCAAGCCCTCTTCCATCTCGGTACGGACCATCTCACCTTGCCGGTCCTCCCACAGCAAAGCCGCCCGGCCGGACTTCATGAAATAGCTCTCCTGCTTCTGGTCGTGCACCTGTAAGCTCAGCTGAGCCCCTTCATTGATGTGCAGGATCTTGCCCATATACGGCAACCCTTCCGGCACCCAGTGGATCTCGTACCCCCACGGCTTATCAACACGCCGTACATATGGCTCGGTCGCGAACGTAGCGGGGTCGAACTGTGGTATGTCATCACTCATGGGGCTTCTCCTATCTATTACTCGTACGACCATCTTACACCTTCATAAGACGTAAGACATTGCCTTGCACCGGCGCTTATATTACAATTCTAAGCAGTAGCAGTATAAATCTATACGATCACCTAGATTCGGACCGGGAGGGAATATGTTCGGGCATCAAAATTCTGACGAAAGCGCTAAGTCTGCGCCGGCCGGTCCGTCCGGCTTGACTCTGCCCTCCCAGCACGAAACGGCGACCATAACTCCGACAGGCGTCCCCGCGCCAGCCCAGCCAGCCCACTCCACACCGGGCGCACCGCCGGCAGCCACAGCCAGCCCCTACCCTGCCGCCAGCCCACTGCCGGCACCGGCTGCTCCGCTGACGCCCGCTCCCGCACCTGTCGCCCCACCGGCACCTTCCGCACCGAACGTGGGCGCCCCGACACCTCCCCCAGCACCATCTCCAGCTCCGTCGCCTGCGGCACCGGCTAGCCCAGCTGCACCTGCCCGACCAGCCGACCTGCTTGAACTGAAGCAATCAGCCCTGCACGATCTTTCGCCACTCATCGGCGTCCTGGAGCAGTCCCCGGAAGAGAAGTTCCGCACCACCATGATGATGATCCAGGCCTCCGACGATCAGACGCTGTTACCAACGGCCTTGAATGCCGCCAAGCAGATTGCCGACGAGAAAATCAGAGCCCAGGCGCTGCTTGATGTAGTCAATGAGATTAACTACTTCACTCAGCAACAACAGACTGACGCCTGACGGATACCCGTTCCACCGTTCATCTGAAAAGAGCGCCTATGGGCGCTCTTTTTTGTGCAGTCGAGAGGGTTTATTCAGGCTTGGGTACCGTTGACTGGTTAAGGTCAGGATCTTTCTGCTGCTCCTGGTTACCGCTGTCCTGCGGAGCGGGAGTCGTTCCGTTCTGGGTAGTATCGTCTGCCGGCTGGTCCTGTCCATCGTCTTGCGGCGTCTGTTGCTGCGTTTGCTGAGCGGGCTGTTTGTCCGAATTATTACCAAGCAACTTGCGGCTCAGTGCCACCCCGCCAAAAATCACCAAAGTGACGACTGCCAGAGCCGCGATCAGACGCACAGCGAACAGCCGCCGGCGCTCTGCGGATTGGCGGAACGTCTCATACACTTCGTATGGAATCTGATTATCTTGCTGGGGCGTTTTATCCCGCTTGAAACCTAACATATCACTTCTTATTATATCACATTTACTTCTTATGCTCAAGCTTACGCTTATACCCCAGATAGATGAAGACGATGGCATTTCAGCCATCGTCTTCGCAAGCGGCTCACAGGGCCGGTAATCTGCTGGGCAGACTACATCATGCCCATACCACCCGGCATACCGCCAGGCGTGGCAGCCGGAGCTTCCTTTTCGGGAACTTCGACGACCAAGGCGCCCATGGTCATGCTGGTACCAGCAACCGATACGGCATTCGTCAGCGCCTCTTTGGTCACGCGGGCCGGATCGACCACGCCGCTCTTCTTGAGCTCGACCAGTTCACCGGGCTTGTTGACGTTGACGCCATGGCCCGGCTTGGCCTTCTTGACCTGCGGCAGCCACTCATCAGCATTGAGGCCCGAGTTGGTCAGCAGCACGCGGAACGGCTGCTCAAGGGCATTGACCAGCAGTTGCTTACCGGCAGCGACAGCCAGGTCGTCGTCCTTGGATACCTTGATGCTGGACACCAGGTTGACCAGCGTCACGCCACCACCAGGCACGACACCCTCATCCAAAGCTGCCTTGACGGCGGCTACGGCGTCGTCGACGCGGTACTTCTTCTCTTCGAGTTCGGTTTCGGTAGCGCCACCGACTTTGATG
>JALQUD010000129.1 GCA_023268595.1 Candidatus Saccharimonadia bacterium | reverse complement strand
CGTACGGTGTGGACACGCTTCTTGGCCTTGTAGCGGATGCTGGTGACCTTGTCGGCCTGGATATCGGCAGCGACGACTTCGGCGCTGACCTTAGCCTTGGCTACGGTCGGAGTACCGACGGTGACCTTGTCGCCATCGATGACCATCAGGGCTTCGAAGTCGTGGGACTTGGCATCACCCTTCAGCAGCTCGACATCAAAAGTTTCGCCTTCGGCGACGAGATATTGTTTACCACCGGTGGTAATGACTGCTTTTTTCATCTTATTGACCTTACAAACTTAAATCAGACAAATATTGATACCATTAGATAGTACCAGATTAAGCCGCCCCTGTAAAGGATGGCGGACAGCCTTATGACAGCAGGTCGACCGGATACGCCGGAGAGTACTTGCGATGCAGACCACGGTCAAGTGTCGCGAACCGCTCACAACCCTCACGCTTGGCCACTGCCAGCTGGAGCGCATCTTCAAAGTCATCTCCACGGTACATACTGAACGCCAGATTAGTATCAGCTTCAATGAGTGGCAACCAGATAAACTGGCGTAGAAGACCCTGTACGGCATCCAGGTCGAGCTTCTTACCTTCAGCGAAATACATCGCCAAATCGACACTTAGCACGGTCATGGCCAGCCCCTCGCCCTTACTGTCGATATACCGGCTGCAAGCTTCCCACCGTGGACGCTTAAGCATCAGTTCGATGACGACATTGGCATCAAGACAGATCATCGTCATCCCGGCTGCGATAGCGCATCATGCGCAACTCCTGCTTGAACGATAGGCCAGCGTCACCTGCGTCGCCGGTCTCGCCAGCGCCTTCACCCGGCCCTTCAGTGACCTCAGCGGACTCAGTGAACGAGGTGCGGCTCAGATAATCATGGACAGCTGCCGCCGATCCGCGGACGGGCCGTCCAGAGCTTTGCGCTATCGGCATGAGGATACCGACGTCACGGTGACGATACGTCAACCGTATCGCCGTACCGCGCTCCAGACCGGCCAATGCATCAGCCATATGCTCCCGCAGCTGCTTGGTCGTCATGGTTATTTCTTTTTTAACCACTTCTTTCATAGTACAAGTTTAACATAGACGGTTTATTCTACTTAAAGTTAAACTTGTATACTTACGACGAACTGAAAGAATTCAAACCTTTGACAGGAAGATACGCAACAGCATACCTTCTACCCGAACCTCGCAAGAATATGCGCCGGTGGCCGACACCTCGCCGATGCTCTCCGCAAGCGTCTCGGCGCAGATCGTCGTGGCAAAGGCTTTGGTGGCCGCACGCAGGCTAGCGTCATCGGACTCAAGCACCAGATTTATGCGGTCATCGACGTTCAGCCCGGCCGCCTTGCGGGCGCTCTGTACCTGACGGACGACCTCGCGCATCAGCCCTTCCTGCTTGAGCTCAGGGGTCAGCTCGGTGTCGAGCGATACGCTGCCGTCACCGGTATGGAGCTCAACGGCCTTTAGGTTCAGTTCGTCCTTGGCGATGTCGGCGAATGCCTGGTCGTACTGCGCGGCGAACGGTGCACGCGGCCGCAGTTCGGCACCCGCCAACGGCTGGCGGATCTTCAGCTTGGCAGCCGCCCGCTGTGACAGGCCCTGGTTTATCAGCTCGCGCAGCTCGCGCATGTCAGTGATCAGCCGTTCATCGACCGCGCCGTCCGTCGGCCAGTCTAACAAATGGACTGATTCGCCCGCTTGGCCGCCTGTCAGCTTCACAAACAGTTCTTCGGCCAAGAATGGTGTGAACGGTGCAACGGTTATAGCAAACCGGGTGAGTACATAATGTAGTGTCCTGTAGGCTTGGTGCTTGTCGGCATCGTCACCACTTTTCCAAAAACGACGGCGGCTACGGCGGACGTACCAGTTGCTGGCATCGTCCAGGAACGGCAGAATCTCACTGACCGCCTGC
>JALQUD010000128.1 GCA_023268595.1 Candidatus Saccharimonadia bacterium | reverse complement strand
CTAACCCATAGCGTCGATGACGCGGCGTTGGTGCTTGATGTCATGGCCGGAAAGGATGCGCTGGATGCCACGACCATAGAACGCCAGGATCACTACGTTCCAAATCAGGATTTGCCAGCAGGTCATCTGCACCCCAGCCTGAATGGTAAGCGTATCGGCGTCATCAAGGAGTACTTTGGCGAGGGTGTCCAGCCGGAAGTGTCAAAAGCCGTCAAGCAATCAGTCGAAAAACTGAAGGCCGCCGGTGCGGCGGTAGAGGAGACCAGCTTGTCGTCGCTATCGATGGCGTTGGCGGCATACTATATCATCTGTCCGGCAGAAGTCAGCAGCAACCTGAGCCGCTACGACGGCCAACGCTATGGCTACTCATATGAAGACGCTACTGGACTTGAGCAAAGCTATGCTGTCAGCCGCGGACGCGGGTTCGGCAAGGAAGCCAAGCGGCGCATCATGATCGGAACCTACGTACTGAGCAGCGGTTATTACGATGCATACTACAAGCGGGCGCAGACCGTGCGCACCAAGCTCATCAACGAGTTTGCCAAGGCATTCGATGAGTATGACCTGCTTGTCGGACCGGTCGCGCCGACGACCGCGTTCAAGCTTGGCGAGAACGCTGCCGATCCGTTGCAGATGTACTTGACCGATATAATGACGGTAGCTGCCAACCTGGCAGGGATACCGGCCATCAGCGTGCCGGTGACGGCCGAGGGCCCGATGCCGGTCGGCATGCAACTGATGGCGCCGCAGCGTCATGACGCCGAGCTGTTGGCGGCAGCCAAACTGGCAGAGGAGGTAGTGCGATGATCGATCCTACTATCGGCATCCTTGTCGTCATCATCGTGCTGGCCGGACTGGCGCTCGTGGCCGGACGGCTCAGAACGCGGCCTAAGGCACTCAGTCTGGACTACTTCCAGGGCAAATGGACCGAAGCCCAAGGTTATTGCAAAGACAAGACCACCTGGCCGCTGGCGGTCATCAATGCCGACAAGCTACTTGACGAAGCGCTTAAGCGCAGGCACGTCAAAGGTAAGACCATGGGGGAGCGCATGGTATCGGCACAGCGTGAATTGAGTGATAATGACGGCGCGTGGTTCGCGCACAAGCTGCGGAACCGGCTCGTTCACGAAGCGGACGTCAAACTGAAAGAGGCGGACGTCAAAAAAGCGTTGCTCGGTATACGCCAGGCAATCCGCGATCTGGGAGCGAATATAAAATGATCAGCCAAGAGACCAAAGACCAATACACCGTCACCATCGGCATCGAGTGCCATGTGCAGCTTAAGACGGCTACCAAACTGTTCGCAGCCGTCGGCAATGACGCCCGCGAGGCCGAACCGAACACGCTGGTCAGCCACATATGCTTCGGTATGCCGGGCGCTTTGCCGGTATTGAACGAGGAAGCCGTCCGTCTGGGCGCTAAAGCGGCTTTCGCGTTGGGCACGACGCCACAACCGTTCAGCAAGTTCGACCGTAAGCACTATTTCTACCCGGACCTGCCAAAGGGCTATCAGATCACGCAGTTCGACCAGCCGATAGTGCTGGGAGGCTCGATAGACGTTGAAGTCGACGGACATCCGATGACCATCGGCATAACCCGTGCCCATCTTGAAGAGGACGCCGGTAAGAGCACGCACCCCGCAGGCGCGGACTATAGTCTGGTCGACCTCAACCGGGCCGGCACGCCGTTGCTGGAAATCGTCAGTGAACCCGACATGCATAGCGCGGCCGAAGCGAAAGCCTATGCCCGTGAACTGTATCTGCGGATGCGTTACGCCGACGTATCGGATGCCAATCTGTACTACGGCAACATGCGTTTCGACGTCAACGTCAGCGTCAGCAAGACCGAGCAGCTTGGAACCCGCACCGAGACCAAGAACCTGAACAGTTTCCGG
Source organism: Candidatus Saccharimonadia bacterium (assembly GCA_023268595.1). GTDB lineage: Bacteria > Patescibacteriota > Saccharimonadia > Saccharimonadales > UBA4665 > JALQUD01. Next base: position 71 of record JALQUD010000128.1, on the reverse strand, counting down.
TCGGTCGAAAAAGCCGTGGAGTACGAAGTTTCACGACAGATCGAAGAGCTCGAGAAAGGCAACGCCATCGT
>JALQUD010000127.1 GCA_023268595.1 Candidatus Saccharimonadia bacterium | reverse complement strand
CCTGAATAACCGCCGTAAACAGAAGGCCGCTCTACGGCTAATAGACGAGTGCGTTGAAAGCTACCTGGACAAGCAGGACGAAGCCTAGCTATCTTTGCTATCCCGGCCTTTGTGGATCCGCTTGTTACCTGAGCCTGATTTTGTCGCGGCATTCAGTTTAGCGTGCCGGGGCGCAATCACCAAGGTGACGGTCAGCATGCCAAGCATGATGGCGCACATCACCATCGCCAGCTTGCCTAGCCACGCATATGCTCCGAGCGACAAATCACCTGTCAGCGCCGAGCCAAAGAACGCACCGAAAGCCATGCCGCCGGCCAGCGCCACGAAGTGGTAGCGCGTGAACATGCCATACAGTTCATAGACGGCGTACGCTACGCCGCCGAACAGCAGTGCCACTCCCCAGACTAGGCTGAGTACATCGAGCGATTCGGACACGGCCTCCGTGTCGCCGGTCGGACCGTATTCCGGCCATACCAGCATGAGCGTACCCACCAGCACGATGATTGCCGGCACCAGTACCGATGCCAGCGCCTGGTATCTTTTACCACTCAGCACCCGGTTTGCCACCGTACTGATGCGTGCCGACATCAGGCCAGCCGAGAACCCAAGCAGCACCACTATTACGACGATTTCCAGCCCGATACCCCATCCACGGTATTGGCCATCCAGCACTTCATGGGACTTATATAAAGCCGCAGCCAAGAAGAACAGGGCTAGAACTCGGTTGCGCGGTGTCGCTGACGTGCTGGCCGGTTTATTCTTATCAGGTTTATTCTTGTGGCTCATATCTTATACGGTTGAAACGTTAGTACGCTGAATATACCCGCAATTGCGTTCGTTGGCAAGGCAGAAGTGACATAGCATATATTTTTATCTGAAATCATGTGATACGATAATGTCGGACCCGGAAAGACCTCCACGCATAAGCTATAATCATATGCCACATACACTACTCTCTAATCCGCTTCCGTTTTTCGGCATCGCCTATCTGATCGTCGCGGTCGTCTGCGTGTCGCGGCTAAAGCGCGCACATCCTGTCTGGAACAGCGCGACCATGACCGTAGCCAGCGCCTCATACGCGTCAGTATTACTCGGCTTACTTTTACCAGTTCCTATAGGCATGATCACCGCCGCAACCACCATGGCTATTTACCTGACACTAGTCATCAAAGGCGCCCGATTCAAGGACGTCGAACATTTCAGCAAATTTACGAAAGGGCTGTTACTTGCCGGCAACAGCCTGATGATTCTGATCGCCCTGTACCTTAGCGTGATTCTTATCTTGAATCCACCTCAACGATTAACGACAATCGCAGTCACGCCCGGCAAACCGGTGCCGTGCATCGGCAACGCTCCGGATGTTTGCATTAGCATACCGTCAATTGACCTGTACCCAGCCGGCTCCGAGGGGTCGACCAATCTGGAGCTCGTTAAGCTAGGGGACAGCCGCTGGCGTAATATCGGCGGTACCGTCAGCAGCATCAGCGGCAAAAGATTGGAACTTACGACTAGTAGCGGTCGGATTTTTACGGTTAATTTTCCAGTAGAAATCGAAAGCTGGTGGAATCAGAACATAGGCCCGAGCCAAAAATACACATTTGGCGTTGGCGACACCATCACCGTATCGTATGTCGAACCAAGGAACCAGCACAGCACGACAATAAACGCGGACCAGATCGGCTCGTCCAGCATCGCGCTCGACCCGAGCTGGCGGCCATCGGAGGGGACGCACCGTTACGGAGACACAAAGGAGAAAAACCAATGACTGACTTCAACAGTACCATCGCCACAATCGGATTCATACTGATCGCCGCATGGTACCTCTGCATGCTATGGGCCGTCCTAAACGACCCGAAGCTATCCTCCGAACGACGGGTGCTGTGGTTCATAGCCCTGATTCTCGTGCCAATCGGTGCCGCCGTGTATTACGCCAACCACTATGATGGCAGGCTGCAGTTTCAGAAGTCTTTGCGCAACGATTAGCCAGCACCCAGCCACGCGATCAGCTCGTCATGGAAACT
>JALQUD010000126.1 GCA_023268595.1 Candidatus Saccharimonadia bacterium | reverse complement strand
CCCCAGTATATGGCCGAAACGGAAGCCGGCACAAGCATCAGCATCATTGATAATTATCCGTCCAGTCATTCTGCATCAGGACCACGTCACCTGTCGCCACGAATAATGGCAGGTCGGTGTAAAACTGCAGCGGATCTGATTCGATCCGTACTTCACCTTGAAAACCACCGACTGTCAGCCCGGCTTCGATATACTGTCTGACCGAGTTGTCCATCAGCACCACCGCATCCGGCGAGGCTGCCGCTACCAGTTTGCCGAGTTCATGATGTATCTTGGCCGTGTCACGGCCCTGCTCCACCAAGCCGGGAGTCACATACCACTTCCGGTCCGCCGGCAATTCCGCCAACAAGGCCGTGCCAGCACGTACACCTTCCAGATTACCGTTATATGTGTCGTCGATGATTAGCGCACCTCCGACGCGTAACGGCTGCATCCTATGCTCAAACGGCTCCGTCTTGGCGACTCCGGCTATCACCTGTTCTTCACTCAGACCTAATGACAGGGCCAGCGTAGCCGCGAAAGCCACCGGACCGACCATATGCCGGCCGACCAACCGTGTACGCAGCCCGATACTGCGGCGCCCCTTGGAAATCGTAAAGCTCATACCGGAAGCATCGGGCTCGATCATCACGTCCGTGACCTTCCAGCCCATGCCGCCACTACTGCCGTATTTGACCAAGTCCTTTGACAAGTATGGCCCGATATCCTTACCATCACGGTTGACGTACAGTCTGCCGACGTCTACGAACCGGCTGATCGAGAACAAATCTTTCGCCACCCGGTCAAGTGACCGGTACCGGTCCAGGTGGGCTGGCGCCAGACCGGTCACGATGGCATGTGTCGGTGCCGTCAGTTCGGCGAAACGCGCTATGTCACCCGGCCGTCCCTCGCCGTACTCCAGGACGATGATCTCCGCTTCGGGATCAAGTGATTGCGCGAACCGGGCATGGGACACGGCAACATTACGGTTGGCCGGCGTGGCCACCACCCGCTTACCCTCGGACAGTACGGTCCGCAGTAACTCTTTCATACTTGTCTTACCATAACTGCCCATTACCGCAAGCCGTATGCCCGGATGGGCCGCGAATATCTTCGCGGCCGAACGGATCATGGAACGCTGACGTGGTTCTATGATCAACCAGCGTCCGGCCATCAGCGGTATAGTTACCAGATGGGACCAGACGATCGGATACGACACGAGTAGAGCTATGCCCCACTGCCACGACCCGTCATACCCCTGCCACAACCATTGGACGAGCAGCGACACGCCGAGCGAAAACTGGACGAACATACCGGCAGCCATCAAAGCACGCAGTGCCCTGGCCGGACGCGTCGGTACGAAACCGCGCCGCCTGATGACCGAACGGAAATCCTGGGTGCGCCAGAACCAACGCACATACGGCCAAGCCAGGTATTCGGTACTCTGGAGCATGTATGCCAACGTGGTCACGAAGCGTGGCCGGTACATCTCAAGCAGCGACATCATGCCAGAAAATCCTCAATGGCACGCTTCAGAAGCTGCGGCTGGTCCTGATGTAAGAAGTGTCCTGCCTTTTCAACGACTTCCAACCGCGAACCGGGTATCGCCCGGTGCAGCATCCGCCCGAACGCCACCGGCGTCGCCTGGTCATCTTCGCCATATACCAGCAGCACCGGCAAGTCGAGCGTGGCAGCGTCGGCCTGCACATCGTCACCCACCACGCGCTTAAAACTTCCAGACATATGTTCGGCCACCAACATGTCGGAACCGGATGCAGCGTACAACCGACGTCGCAGTCCACGCCTGACATTCGCGGGCAGTGGCCGGCTTAACGCCTTACCGGCTTTGGCGACACTACGCAGCACGGCATTACGGCCGCGTTGCTGTCCGCGCACCCCGGCACTGGCCAGCAAGATGAGCCGCCTGGTCGAGAACTGGCCGCCAGCCAAGCCGCGTATCGCTATGGCACCGCCATTACTATGGCCAATGACCGACGTCGGCGTCAGACGCAACTTAGCGATGAAAGATGCGATAAAGGCAGCATATTCATCCAGGCCCCAATCAGAGCCGGGCGCCTGCGTGCCGCCGAAACCAGGCAAG
>JALQUD010000125.1 GCA_023268595.1 Candidatus Saccharimonadia bacterium | reverse complement strand
CGCCGTCGGCCTGGGCTTCCTGCTCGACGCCGTTGGTTTGATTGGCTTTTCTGATCTACTCGCCAAGTTTTGGCCGGCGTTCATCATCCTGGCGGGCGTCTTAGCGCTGAAAGACTCTCCCCGGTCCCCGCTCTGGCCGGCTATCCTGATCGGTTTCGGAAGCTTGTTGCTACTACGCCAGACTGATGTCATCGATTTTAATGTCTGGAAGCTGATCTGGCCGGCCATCATCATAGCCATCGGCTTCAACATCATCTTTGAAAAAATGAATCACAAACCACGCGTGGCAACCGATACCGACCAGGACCTGTCCGCGATCCTGTCGGGAAACAGCAGCCGGAACACTTCGGACAATTACAAGGGTGGCAAGCTTACCGCCATCATGGGAGGCATAGAGCTCGACCTGAACAAAGCAACCATCGAGAAGGAAGCGTACCTCGACGCCTTCTGCTTCATGGGCGGCGTTGAGCTGCGCGTGCCTGATACATGGGAAGTCCGTACTTCAGGCACACCGATACTTGGTGGTTGGGACAACAAAGCCGTCAAGCCTCAGGCCAAGAACCCACCCGTGCTCCATGTACGCGGGACGTGCATCATGGGCGGGCTCAATATCAAGAACTAGCTAGTCGGCTCACACGTTACGATGCCGGGGCTATGTTGGCCGGTGAACCCTCGGCGACTTCCGGCCCAGCAGATTTGTCAGCCTTGCCGGCTCCACCATGGCCACCTCCGGTCGTGGTACGCAACGGCGTCTCACGCAGGAACAGTGCCACCACGAAGGCTGCGGCCGCGAACGGGATGGCATACAGGAACATATCGTGGAATGAGCCGACATAGGCTTGCAGCACCACCTGCTTGGCTTCCGGCGGTATATTACCTACGCCACTGGCGGCAGCCGTCGAAGCCAGCGAACCGGCCTTTTCGGCTGCTTGCGGCAAGGCTTGCTGGATATGGTGCGTCAAGCGTGAAGCTAATATGGTACCGAATATGGCACCACCCAACGAGCTGCCGATGCTCCGGAAGAACGTCACCGTCGAAGTGGCCGCGCCCAGGTCAGCCGGGTCAGTCGAGTTCTGGGTCGCCAAGGTGGCCACCTGCATGAAGGAACCCAGTCCGGCACCGATCACCAGCATCCAAAGTGACATCTCCCAGTGGCTGGTCGTCAGCGACAAATGGCTGAACAGCCACAGGCCAAGCATCAGCAGCGACGTACCGATCAACGGGAACGGCTTGTAGTGGCCGTACTTGGAAATCAGCCGGCCCGAAACCAGGCTGGCACCCATCAGACCGAGTACCAACGGCAACATCAGCAGACCGGATTCAGTCGGACTGTAGCCACGCACCACCTGCTGGTACTGCGGGATGTACAGGATGCTGGCGAACATGGCGATACCGGCCAGCACCGACAACAGCACCGATGCGATGAAGATATCGTTCTTGAACAGTTTGAGCGGGATGATCGGTTCCTTGGCGACACGCTCCCGAAAGATAAACGCTATGGTCGAAACCACCGCCAGGGCAGCCAGACCGATGATCTGAGACGAGCCCCAGGCATATTGCAGCCCACCCCAGACCGACACCAGCAGCGCGCTGACCGCGGCCACCGACAACAGCGACGCACCGGCGTAGTCGATCTTGTGCGGGTTGCTGCGCACCGGCAGGTGCAGCCGGGTAGCAATGACATAGATGGCCAATGCGCCAAGCGGCAGGTTGATGTAGAAGATCCAATGCCAGCTCAGATGGTCGGTGAACAGACCGCCTAGCAGCGGGCCGATGACGCTGGAAATACCAAACACCGCGCCAAAATATCCCTGGTAGCGGCCACGTTGGCGCAATGGCACCACATCGGCGATGATTGCCAGTACCAAGGCCATCAGGCCGCCACCGCCCAGACCCTGGATGGCCCGGAAGATGATCAGCTGCTCCATGGTCTGGCTCAGTCCGCAAAGCACCGATCCGGCCAGAAAGATGCCGATGGAAGTCATGAAGATCTTCTTACGGCCGTACATATCGCCAAGCTTGCCGTAAATCGGCGTTACCACGGCACTGGCCAGTAGATAGGCCGTAGCCACCCACGATAGCTTGCTCAGGCCGTTCAGATCGATG
>JALQUD010000124.1 GCA_023268595.1 Candidatus Saccharimonadia bacterium | reverse complement strand
GATATGTGATGCATACCATTTTACGGGCGCTTAGGGTCGGCCTGCTGGCTGCGAGCTTTGGTAAATAACTCCGCAATCTTCCGCACGATATGAAAACAGACGGCCTCGGCCATCTGTTTTCATATCTACTTGTTGCTACCGTTTAGTCTTTGTACGCCGTCAGACCGGAACCGTCACTACATTGAGCGTCGCCGCCCTGTAGGGTCAGCAGCTTGGCTGGCACCTTATTAGTCTTGAGCGTGTCGCAGCTGAAACCAAGCTGAGTCTTCTCAACCATCTCCCACTGCCCGGCCGTGCGCTTCACGAACAAAGTGGCCGAACTGCCATCGCAGCCAATACCGGTGATAGCCGAACCGCTACCAGAATACTGGACATCCTGGTCGTAGACCTTCTTGTCGGCGTCGACGATTTTACCATCCATGACACAATCCGGCGCCGCCGACTTGGTGTAGTTCAGGATGGCAGCCTGCAATTCGGCCGGTGACGTACTGTACTTGCGAAGCTCTACCACCGAGGCATCTTTCATGCCGGTTTCAGCCTTCTTGGCATCTGCGGCCGTCGACTGGGCTGCCGCATTAGTCTGTTGCACTGTCGAGTCAGTCGCTTGCTTGCTGTGCCAGACATACCAGCCAGTGAAACCAATTACACCGACAATCACTAGGACCAAGAGGAACGCTACGACCCCGGAACCGCGCTGATTAGAATGTTCACCCATACTGTTATGGTCTCCTTACGCCGAAGCGGCGCTTATGCTTGTAATGTTATGTACAGTATACAACGCAAGCTCCGCCTGTGAGTAGGTATCCAATGATGATTAGCCGGCGCGGTTGCTGGAGCCGGTCTTCAGGAACCACTCGGTGTCCTGGCTGTCCAACTGTTGTTTGATGTCGGCGTACTTCTTGTCAAGGATGGCAATCAACCGGTTGACCAGGCGTTCAGGGTTATCATCATAGATCACCATGTCGTTCTCTGGTGCCTGCAGGCGTTCCATCAGCTCGGGGATGATGTCGGCCGTGCCGCCGCTACCAAGCAGCACGCCACAGGGCTTGTGGTCTTCCAACGCGCTCGTGAACTCGTGTAATGAGCCGAAGCGGCCGCCGACCGTCACCACGGCATCACTGGACTGGATCAAGTAGAGGTCGCGACCAACGTAGTGCATACCGGTGAAGTTGATGAAGTCAAAACCCTCCTGAGGCAGCCGGTACTTGCGCAGGTGTTCGCGCAGTGAGCTGGCCGGTGAGAAGCCGATGCTCATGCCGCCGGCCTTGGTGGCGCCGATGGCGGCATAATACGGCAGGCCGATGGTCGCACCGGTCGTTAGAATGTGCCCTTCCTTAGCAATGGCCGTACCGGCGCGCTCGGCCAGATCGGCAGAAGCCTTGACGGTCGGTCCGGCGGCAGCACCCGACACACAGATCGAATATCGTAGCTTGGGTTGTTTCTTCTCTGGTGTTGCCATGTTATGCGACTCCTGTCTGGTCTATCAGTTCATTTCCTAATTGCTCGTGTACCGCCTGCTCGATGTTGTCCTGGTGCATGTACCTGAGCAACAGCTCATGCCAGACGTGTTCGCGGGCGTATTTGACGAAGCGCTGCTCATACGGGATGCGGTTGCAGAAGCTGAGCAGCACGTCGGCCATGTTGAGCGACACCGTGCCATGTTTGGTGACCGCTGCCAGGTGCGATGCACCTTTCCAGAAGTCAAAGCGCGGGTGCAGCTCGGCAAGCGTGTCCTCAGCCGATCTCCAGTGCAGGTCATCGCGGTGGACATGCGGTTCGAATAACGCCGGGTTATACGCCTCGGCGTGCCGGGCGAAGTAGCGATGGACAGTCTTCCAGGGCAGGAAGGATCCGTCTATGATCCGCGCCTTGGTCAGCGGTTCACCACGCGAGATCTCGGCCACCACCGTACCGAAGTCCGGCCGTACCTGGTGCATCTTCAGGTACGTGCTGGCCGTTGAGATGTCGTTGGCGGCCTGGAGAGTCAACAGCGTCATAGCCAGCGGTGCACCTTGCGGTACGGTAGCTGGCAGTGGCAGCAGGATGACGGCGCCGAACTCACGGAGCCCCAGGATGTTCTGTTTGGCATGGGCCACATATGCCGTGGCCAACTTCTGCCATTTGATAC
>JALQUD010000123.1 GCA_023268595.1 Candidatus Saccharimonadia bacterium | reverse complement strand
ACAGCCTCATCGACCACAGCACTGAAGGCATGCCAGTACGCGTCGAATGCAGACTCTCGAATAACTTACCTACCATTATCATCGTCGGAGCGGCTAATCGTACGGTAGATGAAGCGAAAGAGCGTATACGTGGCGCTTTTCAGGCATCCGGTATCACCTTACCGCGCCAACGGATCACTCTCAACCTGGCTCCGGCCGACGTGCCGAAGGCCGGTAGCGGCCTGGACGTAGCCATGATGGCCGCCATCATGCTAGCAGCCGGTATAACAGGACGTACACCCGCTCATAACGAAGCGTTCATAGGTGAAGTCGGCCTCGATGGTACTATACGGCCTGTACGAGGCGTCATCGGCAAGCTCATAGGCGGCCGTAAAGCCGGCATAACCACCTTCTACGTCCCATCGGATAACCAGCAGCAAGCCGCCATGGTACCTGGCGTGCATATCATTGGCATGCGGCACGTACAGGACCTTCTGACCGTCCTGCGGTCCGGATACGATCCAGACAAGCCCAGCACCCTTGCCACCGGCCTGAACAGCCCCGATGAGCACTCTGCCGGTATGCTCACACCAGTCGTGCCAGATCATTCACCCGTCCCTTCGGTCGATGATCTGAACGGCCAGGACCAAGTTAAACGGGCCCTGTTATTGGCGGCCGCTGGCGGACACAACATATTGCTGGATGGGCCACCGGGTACCGGTAAAAGCATGGCCGCCCGCTGTCTGGCCGGCCTACTACCACCATTATCCCCGGAGGAAATGCTCGAGGTCACGCAGTTACATTCACTGAACCAGTACGATTACAGCCGTCCGGTCACCCACCGGCCACTGCGCGCTCCGCATCACAGCATAAGCTATACGGCGATGGTCGGTGGAGGTAGCATTATACGGCCAGGAGAAATCAGCCTGGCGCATCGCGGCGTACTCTTTCTGGATGAACTTCCCGAATTCCCCCGTAGTATCATCGAACTACTACGCCAACCTCTTGAGGACGGTGTGGTCACCGTTGCCCGCAACCGTGACACGGTCATATATCCGGCCCAGTTCATATTAGCCGCTACCTCCAATCCATGCCCCTGCGGATATCGTGGTACCGACCACGCGACCTCTTCCCGGCGATGCGCTTGCAGTCCGTCGGCCGTCCAGCGATACCGGACGCGAACGTCAGGACCCCTGCTCGACCGGATTGACCTCGTAGTGCCGGTAGATCAGGTTGACCACGGCAGCCTACTCGGTAACGAGCAGCATAATGATGATTACAAGCTTTCAGAAGCTAGTATTAAAAGGCTAGTACTATCAGTTCGCGCAATCCAGCAACGCCGATTCGGCAAAACCGGCGTACTGAACGCCACCATGGACGCCGCCGCACTCAAGCGACACTGTGCGGCCGATGCTGATGCGAAGCGGCTACTCAACCAAGCCGCCCGGCAACTTGGCCTGTCGGCCCGGGCTTACCTGAAATGCCTCAGACTGGCCCGTACGATCGCCGATATCAGTGGCAGCGACAACGTCTGCCTACCCCATGTCAGCGAGGCGCTGCGCTACCGCGCCGAGGCCGGCGACCGGACGGACGGGCCGTGACGGACGGTGGCGGGCGGCGCCGATGTTGACCTCTGTTGGCGCATCTGATACAATTCGTCAGTTAGAAATAAAAAGCAAGGAGAGATTTCTATCAGCGCAAGCAACCGGCATACCCGCCTGAACGAAGCCATTCGGGCACCAGAACTTCGCGTCATCGACGCCGAAGGTAAACAACTCGGCGTGTTATCACGGGTAGAGGCACTGCGCATGGCGCAGGACCAGGGACTTGATCTGGTAGAAATTTCAGCTGACGCCAAGCCGCCGGTCGCCAAGATCATCGACTGGGGTAAGTATAACTACCAACGGACCAAGCAACAGCAAAAGAACAAGCGCGGGGCCAAGAACCTCGACGTCAAGCAGATCCGACTCGGACTCAAGATCGGTGAGCACGACTTACTGACCAAGCTCGGCAAGGTCGACAAGTTCCTGGAAGTGGGTCACAAGGTCAAGATCACGGTGTTCTTCCGTGGACGCGAGCTTGCCCACAAGGACATCGGCTTCAAGCTGGCGGACAACATCATCGCCCGCTTCGAGGACCGTATAGCCGTCGACCAGCAGCCGCAACTGGCCGGTAAACAACTAAGTTTCGTCATAA
>JALQUD010000122.1 GCA_023268595.1 Candidatus Saccharimonadia bacterium | reverse complement strand
AGGCGTATTTCCTGGCCATGCCGACCAGCGTCTTAGCACCGGGCTTATCAACTAGCAGCTCGGTACGTGATATACCCGGATGGGCAGCAATGCTGGTCACGCCCCAGCCATGCGCATCACTCCGTTTCTGCAGCTCGAAAGCGAACATCAGACAAGCCAGTTTGGACTGGGCGTACACCGGCATCGGCACATAGCTCCGTTCAGCCTGCAGATCATCGAAGTTGATCTTTCCGTCACGTGCGGCAACGCTCGACAGGCTGATGACCCGGCCCCGGACTTTTTTGATCAGCGGCAGCAGATGGGCCGTTAGCGCGAAGTGGCCAAGGTAGTTCGTACCGAACTGCAGCTCAAAGCCATCCTTGGTTTCCAGGCGCTGGGGCGGCGTCATCACGCCGGCGTTATTTATAAGGATGTCCAGCCCGGCCAACCGCTCGGACATACGGCCTGCGAACGCCTTGACCGAGGCCAGTTCAGCCAGATCAAGCACTTCAAAGCTGACATCAGCCTTCGGATGGACCTGTCGGATGCCAGCCACCGCGGCTTCACCTTTGGTCACGTCGCGGCCCGCCACGATGACGCGCGCACCGGCGCCGGCCAACGCTAAGGCATCCTCATACCCCAGTCCGCCGGCTCCGGTGACGATAGCCACCTTACCCTGTACGTTTGGCATGTCGTCCGTTGTCCATCGTTTCATAATTGGCCCCTTATTGTATGATGCGCCACATCGCCTCGAACCCGGCATCACGGTATTCGACTGCCCTGTCCGGATACGATGCCATGTTGTCCATGGTGGCGATCGAAACCACGTTGATGAGTTCGAACAGGAAGCCTGGTGTAATACCAGTCGCCTTGCCGGCTGCGTTCAGACTGATGAGGTCAAAAACCGGCCGGACTGCAGCTTCACCGAATTCCCGCGACCGGTCCGTCAGCTGGTCGCTCGTCCGCAGCAATTCCAGCGCCTGGTGCTTCCCGGCATTGGCGGCGGCCCAGCCGGTCCAGGCATTCCAGGCCCGGCGCAACTTCTCTTTGTCGTCACCGCCCGTCAGCGCACCGGCAAGCTCGGCAGTCATCTCGGACTTCAGAACGACATACAACTCGTTCAGCAGGTCGGCCTTGGTCGGAAAATAGGTGAACAATGACCCCGTGGCGATGCCGGCTTCCTTGGCGATATCGGCCGTGGTCGCCGACAGGCCATCGCGCACTATCACCGCCTGGCAAGCTGCCAGGATGCTATTCCGCTTGTCGTCACTTTTTGGCCGTGCCATGACCAAAGTTAATCACATGACTGACTAGTCAGTCAATTATAAACATTTTGCTACTATTAGGACAAAGCTCATTATGCACCAGGAAGGACGACACGTATGGCGACCATCAATCCATACATCAACTTTAACGGCAATGCCGAGGAGGCCTTTGACTTCTACCGCTCAGTATTTGGCGGGGAGTTCGGAACGCTCGTGCGATACAAGGACCTGGAAGGCCCGGAGTTTGAGATGCCGGAGGACGAAGCCGACAACATCATGCGTATCACCCTGCCGATCGGCGGCAGCCTGCTGATAGCCAATGACGTCCCCAAGAAGCTTGGCACCGTTAATGAGAACGAGAACCGCTCCAAGATAGCGGTCATCGTCGAAAGCCGCGACGAAGCCGACCGGATATTTGCCGGCCTGACGCAAGGCGGCTCCATCGAGATGCCCATGGATGCCAGCCCGTGGAACACCTACTTTGGCATGTTCAGGGACAAGTTCGGCATCGAGTGGACCGTCGAGTCTGAACAGACGGATTAGCACTCCTGACATATACTTACATACATGACTGAGACCATGAGCCACCAAACCCCGGAAGACATTATCAACGCCGTGCGGCCAGACCATGAGTCCATTGAATGGTACGATGGCGGCGACAACCGTGACGTGGTGGTAGTCGATGGCACCGAGGCGTTTCGCTTCCCTAAGGACGCAGCCGGCGTCGAAATCGGAAGTTTTGAGTTCGAAGCCGTGCGCCTCGCATACGGCAAGTTGCATGTCGCGGTTCCAAGGCCCATCGAGTTGGCACGCGACGGTTCGTATAACGTCTTGGAATTCTTACAGGGCACCGTACTAAAGAAACATGAGGTCGCTGCGCTCCCTTATGACAAGCGCCGCGACATAGGCATAGCGCTTGCCGGCGTGCTTAACGACCTGAACGCCAACATCACACAGCAGGAAGTCCTGGCCATTCCCTCGGAGCGCCCGATCGTCA
>JALQUD010000121.1 GCA_023268595.1 Candidatus Saccharimonadia bacterium | reverse complement strand
TATCTGGAAGACTTCGCAGTAAGCTAACTCCTAAAAAGATAGCAAGCAGAGGTGTACCCCACACCCGGACATGAGATACGACCCACCATGGAAGTACAATCGCACCCGGTTTTCGCAGCGTTCCTTTGCGCTTGTGCAACCTCTTGGTGGTACCTCGACGCCGCATGTACTCATGGAGCTTTGGCCATAAATGATAGTGCTGACCATATGTCGTCACTAATATTTTATTGTCGCGGATAATACGGAAGCCGTGGCCATTTAGCAAATAGGCAAGATCCTGGTCGTCATGTACAAGCTTATCATCGAAACAGACGCCGCTCCGTACGGCCCGCCATGACTCACTACTAATAGCCATGTTGGCACCCCACAATGTATTGATGCGTTGCACGGCTTCGTTCCATCTGAAATAACAGCGTGACCACAAGGTAGTCATGAACATATGGGTCGCAGGCAACGTATCGGTATAGGCCGGCCCCGTCAGACCACCGATTCCCGGACTTTCAGTGAAAGTGTGCCGTACCCGTGCGACCCAGTCAGGTTCCAGGCGGGAATCACCGTTGATCCGCCCCAAGATATCACCGCTAGCAGCATCAAAACCAGCAGCGTACGCGAAACCTCGCCCCTGACGACTTTCACTTACGACTTTCACGAACGGGTATTCTTTAGCAATGGCGACCGAATCATCAGTCGAGTTGTTATCGACCACGATCACTTCATCCGGCATGTCAGTCTGAGCAGCGATCGAATCCAGGCATGCCCGAATCCGCCGGGCCTCGTTATAGACCGGAATAATGATGCTTATGCTTTTGCCAGAATGCTTCATGACCATGTAAACTGTAGCTATTGTATGGTAAAACCCTCTAAAAAGAAGCAGCCTATGGGCTTTACTTCAGTTATACCCAAGATGTTATCTAGAGTCTGGAACGGCTTTAAGCACTACTGGCAGCACAGTTGGTGGCACAAGTTCCTAATATCGATCGTCCTGCTAATCACGCTTGTCATCGGCATAGCCTACGGCATCTCGCGCTGGTATATGTGGACCCAAAGCGACAAGCCGGTACAGATGGGCGCCTCTTTTATCCCTGACTACGCCCGCAGTCTTAGCGTCGATCCGAAAGATACGCTTCAGGCGATGCTGACAGATCTGGACATCAAGCATCTACGACTGGTGGGTTACTGGGATAAGCTGGAGCCGTCACCGGGTAAATACGACTTCAGTGAACTTGACTGGCAGTTTGCCATGGCCAACCAGCATGACGCCAAAGTTTCACTGACACTCGGATTGCGCCAACCCCGCTGGCCGGAATGCCACATGCCTAACTGGGCCAAAGATGAGCCCAAAGACGTGTGGTCGAGCCAGCTCAAGGATTTCATGCGGCAGGTGATCAACCGCTACAAAGATAATCCGGCACTGGATACCTACCAGCTTGAAAACGAGTTCTTCCTGTCAGTCTTTGGTGACTGTCCAGACTTCAGCCGTGACCGGCTGATCGATGAACGCAACTTCGTCAAGTCATTGGACCCGGACCACACACTCATCATCACTCGCAGCAATAATGCCTGGGGATTCCCGGTTGGTGAGCCGCAGGCCGATTTATACGGAGTGTCGGTTTACAAGCGCGTCTGGGACATCACCCTGACCAAACGCTACGTCGAATATCCGTTCCCAGCCTGGTTCTATGGCTTCCTGGGTGGCGGTGGCAAACTGCTGACTGGCAAGGACCTGTTCATCCACGAATTGCAGGCCGAGCCATGGCCACCGAACGGTCAGAACATCATCGATACGCCACTGGAAGAGCAGAGTAAATCACTGGACGCCAAGCGTCTGGCCGACCGCTTTGAGTATGGCCGGGCCACTGGACTCAAGAAAATTGACCTCTGGGGTGCTGAATACTGGTACTACCGCAAAGTCGTACTCGGCGATGACTCAGTCTGGAACACTGCCAAGCAGCAATATGAGCTCACCAAAGAAGAGAACGCCGGCAAGACCAGACCGATGTTTTAAGCCTGACTGGCTTGCTGGTGCAGCTCAAGTGCTTGTTTGTACATCAAGGCGTGTGCCGCGATGTTGTCGCCGGTCGCGTGCTTACGGTTTTCAGCGCTAGTGTAGGTAACGCGATTGAGGCGTTCGTCAGCGTGCACCCCGTCCAGGTCATCGACCTCTGCTTGGAAGACCAGGCTTTCATCGACATTACCGATCTTGATGAGCTCGGCCGGTCCAGCCAATGCCTTACCGACCAGGCGGTTGAATTCAGGCGTGGCCATGCCATCGGCCAAAGCTTTGTTTTCGGCGATAAGCGTACCGACACCGAACTGAATGTAATCACGCGATAAACGAGGCCAGTTGAGCGCCTGGTTGATAGCCGGCACGTTAGCATCTACGATAGCTCGCCGCTGGATACCGAAGCCACCCGATCCCAAGAAATCAGACTGCAGCTCGCCAGGTGTGCGCTGCGCGTTAGGAGCTTCATCACTGTTGACGACACGCGGTTGCCAGCGGTCTGATAATACGCCAGCCAAGCCAACTACCGTCAAT
>JALQUD010000120.1 GCA_023268595.1 Candidatus Saccharimonadia bacterium | reverse complement strand
ATATCAGATGTGTATCATTTGACGACTGTCTAGTGGTGGCGGTGCTGCACTCCGTCTGTCCGTACGGCATTTTTGACAGCGGCAGGACGGCGTAACTGTTACAATGGTCGCGTGGACAAGCTTATACTGAAATCCGATTATCAGCCGATGGGTGACCAGCCCACGGCTATCGCACAGCTGACCGAAGGTCTCAAGAACGGCGTCAAAGAGCAGACGCTGCTCGGCGTCACTGGTTCCGGCAAGACGTTCAGCATGGCAAACATCATCCAGAACATCCAAAAGCCGACGCTGATCCTGAGCCACAACAAGACATTGGCAGCGCAGTTGTACGAGGAGTTCAAACGATTTTTCCCGGACAATGCCGTCCATTACTTCGTCAGTTACTTCGATTATTACCAGCCGGAAGCATATATCGCCCGCAGCGACACGTATATCGAGAAAGATTCGCAGATCAATGAGGAGATCGACCGGTTGCGCCACGCCGCCACCGACGCCTTACTGAGCCGCCGTGACGTGGTCATCGTGGCCAGTGTCAGCTGCATCTACGGCATCGGTTCACGGGATGATTACGGCTCGATGGCCATCAAGGTCGAGCGCGGAGAACGCCGGGTGCGTGACAAGTTCCTGCGCCAGCTGACCGACCTGCAGTACCAGCGTAATGACATCGACTTCAAACGCAGTACCTTCCGGGTGCGCGGTGACGTGGTCGACGTCTTTCCGGCGTCAGAGGAGCTGGCCTACCGTATCGAATTCTTCGGTGACGAGATAGACCGTATCACTAAGCTTGACCCGTTGACCGGTGAGATCCTGGCCAATCTGGACAGCTACACTATCTTTGCGGCCTCGCACTATGTGACACCGCAGGAAAAGCTCAAAGTGGCGATCGGTAAGATCCAGGATGAGCTGCAGCAGCGTCTGAGCCAGTTCCGGGCCGAGGGCAAGCTGCTAGAGGCGCAGCGTATCGAGCAGCGCACCAAGTTCGACCTGGAAATGCTCGAGGAGACCGGCTTCGTCAAGGGCATCGAGAACTACAGCCGCTACCTGACCGACCGTGAACCCGGTGAACAACCGGCCACGCTGCTTGATTACTTTCCGGATGATGCGGTTATGTTCATCGACGAATCGCATATGACCGTGCCGCAGGTACGCGGCATGTATAACGGCGACCGAGCCCGGAAAGAGGTGCTGGTGGAGCACGGCTTCCGGCTGCCGAGTGCTCTGGACAACCGGCCGTTGACGTTCACGGAGTTCGAGAAACATGTCAACCAAGTGGTGTACGTCAGCGCTACGCCGGCACAGTATGAGCTGAGCCGTAGCCCGGAGCCGGCCCAGCAGGTCATACGGCCGACCGGCCTGCTTGATCCGCCGATCGAAGTCCGGCCCATCGAAGGCCAGATCGATGATCTGTTAAGCGAGATCCGTGACACCATCGCCAAGCAGCAGCGCGTATTAGTGACCACGCTGACCAAACGTATGTCGGAAGACCTCACCGAGTACCTGAAAGATCTGAACGTCAAGGTGGCCTATCTGCATAGTGATGTCGATACGCTCGACCGGACCGACATCCTGCGTGACCTGCGCCTTGGTGTGTATGACGTGCTGGTAGGTATCAACCTGCTACGTGAGGGGTTGGACCTGCCAGAAGTATCGCTGGTAGCTATCCTTGACGCTGACAAGGAAGGTTTCTTGCGTAGTGAGCAGGCTCTGATCCAGACCGTCGGCCGGGCCGCCCGCCACGTGGAAGGCCATGTCATCATGTATGCCGACCGAGTTACCCGTAGCATGCAGGTGACATTGGACGAGACTGAGCGTCGCCGTGGCATCCAAGAGGCGTATAACAAGGAGCATGGCATTACGCCTAAGACGGCCGGACGGGGCATTGATCCGGGCTTGCGACCTGACCTGCCGGAAGAAGCCAAGACGGCCAAACTTAACCTCAAGAAGATTCCTAAGGATGAGTATGGCACGCTTATCAAGGATCTGCAGGGGCAGATGGACCTGGCTTCGGCCAACCTGGAGTTCGAGAAGGCGGCCGAGCTGCGCGATATCATCAACGATATCAAGTCCAAGATGTAATAGGTTGTATATTACCATGATATATGGTATAATATAAGATGTTGGACTTTCGTTTAACATACCTTTCTATCAGGAGGTGATCCCCAATTACCAAGAAGGATCCGCCCAAGGAGAAGGAAGCATGCCCCGCCTGTGGCGGTGAGGGAGTCCAGTATTACCCACCCTCGGAGAAGAACCCGAACGGCGGCGCAGATACGTGCAAACGTTGCCGCGGCAGTGGTAAGAAATAGTCGCGGGCCATTTCAGCTCGTATCGGTCGGCCATCCGATCATCGCCTGGCAGTCTTTCATAGGCTGATGGCATCCCCGCGGCTTCTGCCTCGACTCGCCCAGCGGAACGCCGCTGATCTGATATGGTACGTCACATCCTGTGTCGTGCATATGTCAAGCTACCCGAGGAGGTGATACCAATGCCTAGCGCGAAGAATGCTCTTTTGTTCTATATGGACAACAGACCACCATCTTCTCAGCGCTAGGCATTTTTCTAC
>JALQUD010000011.1 GCA_023268595.1 Candidatus Saccharimonadia bacterium | reverse complement strand
GGCCATGTTGTGGTTCGATTCCAAGGGTAAGCTGGACGCGGCAATCCTGTCGGCCTGTGGTAACCCCATCGGCGGCAATAGCACGACGCCGGCCTATTCGTGCCGTCAGTTGTCCAAGCAGGCCGTCAGCGGCAAGCAGGATACGTACAGCTTCACGGTCGACGCACCTGCCTCGAAGGGGGCGGTATTTGCCAAAGTCGTGTATGACTTCGGTGATGGCACCTCCGTGACTAAGACGAGCGCTACCGAGGCCGTGGAACATGCCTATGCCCAGCCTGGTACCTACACCGCCAAAGCCACCGTGTATTTCCGATTGCCAGACGGCAGGGAAGTGTCGGCCAATGGCAGCGGTTGCAGCACTACGGTGACTGTCAAGGCGCCACCAGCCCCGACTCCAACGCCACCGGCTCCGGCGCCGCAGCCGACCTTGCCTAGCACCGGGCCTATGGGTATGGCCGGCATAAGCGGTCTGTTCGCCGGTTCCAGTGCGCTTGGCGCGGCTGGCTACCGGTGGCGTAGCCGTCGCCGGACCGTCAAAGCCAATCGGGTGGCCGATAGTCTGTTGCGTACGCGCGACTAAGCGTTATCACCCCTGTTAGTACAGTTGACAAAATGCGTACAATGTAGTATAATGCTAGTGTCTTCGATAAGAGGTGGTCGGGAGTAACCCGGATGACTGTCCATCGGCCGTTCAGCCCGCCCTGTGACACTTGTGACAGCGGTGACTGATCCACGACTGCAGAACATAGCCCCCTACCGAAGGTACATTGACAAATCGAATCAGTATACGCATTTTGTCAGCGCTTTTTTGCGCGCAAGCTGCCAAGTCAAGCCTTGTCGTCGTAAGATGGTGGGCGCGACGCTGATCCGATGATTCGAACACACTCACCACGTATCGCGTTCCGGTCGCAGATAATCGAACGAGCCGTATTCAAGCGGCGATCTGCACGGGGGCGAGGTAGGTGGTGGGTGTGTCCTTCGCTATATCCGGCCTTCACAGGCTTCGGACATGGCAAGGAACCTTGCAAAAGAACACTCCTTTGGCATAATAACCTCTTCCGTAGCCTGGAGTCGTCACGCCCGGTACCCCTATCGAAGGGGTAGCCGGTCGTTTGCCGTTGAATCGGTTTGGCTTCTGGCCGGCTTAATCTAGCTTTTCAGCTTAGTTTGTCCGGTTTTTCACGGCTATTCCCGGCTTGACTGCCAGCTTGCGCGCATCAGGCGCGTACATCATCCGTATACGCTACTTCGCAATCAAATCTTTCTTTTCCTGTCGTATTTCCTGACAGGGTCAGCACCTTGCTGGTGAACACACTGAGCTTTTATTGGGCTTCCAGTGTTCACCGGTAGCGTGCTGACCCCAAGGGGAATATGCACACTGCGTTCTGGTAATCACGTCCTGTACGTGGTTGCGACTGAAATCGCACGACATGTCCGTGGCACCGCTGCCATGCGGCATGCACGACGATGGAAGGAACTGCAATGAGCACGACGAGCACGCACATGTACTATCCGTCCGTGAGGATCTCGCTCGCTGCGAAGACTTTGATCTGGATCGGATTCCTCGGAGTCGCTTTCCTGGCATCAACCTTCGCCAGCCCGCAGATCAACCTCGACCTGAAGGCCGCCTTCAGCACCGCTTTCATGGCCGCTCCCGTGGCGCCCGCCAACCCGGCGACGCCCGCCCAGCCGGCCATCGGCAGCGACCAGCTGAACGTGACTCCCGCGACCAACCCGGTCCCGGCCGCGGCTCCCGCTGCGCCCGTCAAGGCCCCGGCCGCCCCCGCCCCCGCGCCCACCCGGCTCGATGGCATGAAGGCGGTCAACGGCAACTACACCACCAAGGGCGGTGACACGCTCGGTCAGATCGCAGCTGCCAATGGCAAGTCCGTGGCCCACCTGGCCTCCGTCAATGGCATCGGTAACCCGAACACCATCCCCGTCGGCATGACGCTGAAGATGGATGGTCCGCCCAAGCCGCAATCCAACCCGTCTCCGGCCGCTTCCGGCGCGCCGCAGGCATCGTCCAACGGTGGTGTTTCCATCGTCCGAGGTGTCGTTACATCCGGCTTTGGTTCCCGATGGGGCACTAAGCACTACGGTCTGGACATCGCGGCTCCGATCGGTACGCCGATTCACACGCCGCTTGCCGGCACTGTGATCAGCTCCGGCCCGGCCTCTGGCTTTGGCCTGTGGGTCCGCGTCCGGCACGCCGATGGCACCATCACGGTGTACGGCCACATCAACCGTTCGTTCGTGACGGTCGGTCAGCAGGTTTCGGCCGGTCAGAAGATCGCCGAAGTCGGCAACCGTGGCCAGTCCACTGGTTCACACCTGCACATCGAGGTCATCGACCCGAGCGGCACCAAGATCAACCCCAAGCCCTGGCTCGACGCCAACGGCTTCCAGTACACCTGAGAGGTGCTCGTGAAGAACATCGCCAAGTACTTGGCTGGTCTGAGTCCGCTCGGCAAGATGATCATTGCGCCCGTTATGGCGGTCGTGATGCTCGTCGTGCTGTCGTCCGGACTCGTGGTCTCGACCATGCTGCCCACGGGCCAGCCCGCGCAGCAGCCGGCACGGACGCCGAACGTGAGTGCCGCGCAGATGCGTGTCGTCACCAAGGCGCACACCGTGCCCATGGCACCCGCTTCCGGTAGTTACACCGTCAAGGCGGGTGACACGCTCGGCAAGATCGCCGCGAAGCACGGAACCTCCGTTGCTGCGTTGGCATCCGCCAACGGCATCGAGAACGTGCACGTCATCCGTGCCGGCGATGTCCTGAAGGTCGGCAACGCGCCCAGCGCGCCGCCCGCTCCGCAGGTCCAGTCGGCCTCGACGCACTCGTCCTCCGCGGCGCAGCGTGCTTTGGCTCTGGCCAAGCAGATCGACCGCGAGGGCAGGATCGGTTACCACTACGGTAGCGATGGTCCTAACACGTACGACTGCTCGAGCTTCACGCAGTTCGTGTTCGGTCAACAGGGTGTTGACTTGCCACGGACTTCGAAGGCTCAGAGCCAGCTCTCCGGCGGTCAGTTCATCAAGGTCTCGCGCGGTGACATCCGTCCCGGCGACCTGGTGTTCTTCTACAGTCCGGTCAGCCACGTCGGCATCGCCGTCGACAATGACAGGGTCGTGCACGCTAGTACCGACAGCAATCCGCTGCCGGACCAGATCAAGACCAGTGACATCGACGCGATGCCGTTCCACAACGCCATCCGCGTCGAAGGGTAAGGAGGGGAAGAAATGAACAAGCTCAAGCAGCTCGTGGCACTCGCGCCGCGCATCGGTCTGGTGGCTCTGGTCATCGGCCTGGTCATGGCACTGTGCTCCGGCACCGCCTCGGCCGCTCCGGTCTCCGTCGTTCCGGTCGCGCAGGAACAGGTCGTCAAGACCGCCGTTGTCAGCGCGCCCACGGCCGCCCCGGCGATTCAGAACGTCAGTGTCGCCAACGGCTCCAGCCTCAGCAAGACCGGCGCCAAGTACGGCAACAGGCTGGGACAGGTCCTGGACCTGAACCCGCAGTACAAGGCGAACCCCGCCTTCGTCCGTGCCGGCGCCGTCATCAAGGTGTACACCAACGGTTCGGCCGCCCCGGCGCCCAAGACCGTCGCGCACACCGCGTCGGCGAACTCCGGCTCGACCTACAACGGCGCCGTGTCGCGAGACATGTGGAACAAGATCGCGTTCTACGAGAGCACCCACAACTGGCAGGCGGTTGACCCTCCTGGCAGGCACTTCGGTGGGCTGCAGTTCCTGACCTCGACCTGGAAGGCCTACGGTGGTGGTGAGTTCGCTCCCCGTGCCGACAAGGCTACCCAGGACGAGCAGATGATTGTTGCGATGCGAGTCCTCGAGGGCTACAAGGGTACCGGCCCGCAGGGTTGGGGCGCTTGGTCCACGGCTCGCAAGGCTGGCGCCCCCGCCGCCTACCCGCAGTACAAGTAGCGTAACAAGATGATGTGTTAGGTCTCCTCCGCAAGGAGTAGATCTAAGGAGACAGATGTCTCGCGGATTCCCGTACCCCGGGAAGCGCCAGAGTGTGGATGACAGGGCTTACGCCTTCGTCGTCGCTGTGGTTGAGTCCGGCTTCCAAGCCTTACCGCTGTGTAAGTAACACTTCCATGCCTGCAAAGGTATTCCTGGAAGTGTTGGCCAGTACGTCATTGCCTAACGGTGATGATATGACTGGGTGGTCGCGTGAGCGAACACGATCGGCCTGCAAAGGTTGGATCCCCAAAACGTCGTCCTCTTTTGAGGATGATGGCAACGGTCCGGTAACGGATGCTCCGGTTCCCACCGGCTTTTCTCTGTGCTTTGTCCGTCAGGACAGGTCTCCAAGCGGAGGGATGGCATGCATGCTGAAAATTGACGCGCCTTCACGGTGCCCTTTTTCACATTGCAGCCATCCCTCCGTTAGACCATTTTTATTATTTTTATGCTATAAAGTGATTTGATTCGTACAACAGAAAATGATATCATTGGCGCAATCCCAACAGAGGGGACAACACAACAGGACCTTAACATCCATCAAAACCGTATCCGTACATCCTATCACCTTGGAAGGGGTGAAACTCATGACGAACGCTACTCCGACGTCGTCGTGGCGTGAGCGCATTCATTCACGATACAGGGCCGACGTTCTCAGCGACTGGATCATCGCCAGTATCGTGCTGTTGCTCATCGTGTTCATCAGTATGGCCATCGGTCTGCAGTCGACCGGTGTGTGGTGGAGTATTCGCAAGTGTCTGTTCGCCGCCGGCGGACTGCTCCTGCTGGTCGGTGGTGTCGTCGCGCTCATTCCCAAGATCAAGCAGATCTGGGCTAACCGCGCGTTCAAGCTGAGCGCCCTCGCCAGCTTCCTGGCGCTGGCCATCCTGGCTGGCCAGTACTTTGTTCCGGCCATCGGTTCGGTGTTCGCGTCGACCTCGTCGCAGCAGGGCATCAGCGCTGCGCAGCCTCCGAGCGGCTCGGCGTCCACGTCGACCCCGGCTCCCGCGCCGTTCACGGCCACGCCGACGCCGACGCCCGCTCCGTCCACCGGACAGAACGGCCAGGCGCAGGGTTCGTCCACGGGTAACCGAGGGAGTAATCCGTATTTCGCCGAAAGCGACAACGGCACCTCTGGTACCGGCCAGCAGTCCTCGGGCTCCAACGGCAACACCAAGCAGGTCGTCCAGCCGACGCCCAAGGCCTACGAGACGTGCTACTACACGGCCTACGACGCCGCCAAGGGCAGCAACAACTTCGGTCCCCGTCTCAAGAAGGAGACCAAGCAGGCCGCCGTCGACCGCGCCGTCTGGAAGATCAAGAACGACTGCCTGTGGGCAGCCACCAAGGTCTGGATGCACGACAACAAGGTTTCCGACCCCAACAAGGTCGACCTGAACGCCGTGCGCAGCCTGGCCATGAAGTACGACGCCGATCCCGCCAAGTGGCGCTCCGACGTCGCGCGCGTCAACAAGGACGTCAAGTCCGTGAAGTTCGTCAAGGTGTCCAAGTCGTATTCCACGCTGGGCATGAAGACCTATAGCGACGGCTCCATGCCGACGCTTCTCAAGTCGCACGAGTCGGCTGCGCAGGGCTGGACGCTGGTGACCACGTACCACAACGGCACCGTGCTGCAGCAGCGCACCGCCTGTGATTTCCAGTTCTCCATCCCGGACAAGGCTTAGGCCTCCCGGTACTGATATTGGTGGCCGTTATACGGTCGCATAGCTAGAATCTGACGTCCGCGTCGGATCGCTGTGTAAGTAACCCCTGATGTCGTAATAGACATTGGGCGGTTGGCCAGGGTAATTCGTCTTCGGACGGAGTATCTCTAGGGTGGATCGCGAGAGCGGACCACAAGCAGCCGCATGCAGCTGCTTCCCGAATCGTCACCATTGGTGGCGGCAACGGTCTTTGACAAGGACGTTAAGGTCCTGCGGAACGGCGCGTCGCGTGGCAAAAGGATGATGGCTGCAGCCTTCACTCCCCAACCCACCGACCGCCGTTCCCGCAGTACCATTATTAACCCAACTACACCACCTGATGAGTGTAGATATTGACTTTTTTATAATTTAGTTGTATTATATATGCGTCCTCGTCGCATGTACAGACAAAAGTCTTTGTCCGCGTACGATGCGTACCTTTCCCGTCCCGTCCGAATGGAGTCCGCCATGTCTTATCGCCATTACCGCAGGATGATGATTGCCAACGGCTTGCTGTGGTTCTTCTCACTTCTCGGCTGTTTTGCCGCTTGGTTTGATGACACGCGAATTGGTGCCGGCGCCTGGGCTACCTTGATCTTTTTCATTCTGGGCTCTGCGTCCGCAATCGGTTTCTGGAGGTCTGAAGACGACGAATCCTCATCGGAGAAATCTTCGTCCGAGAAGGGCTTCATGTATCTATGTGCGTTGTTGCTGCTGATGTCATTGACCATGGCATATGTCACGCTGACGTCGCCAAAGCAGAACGTAGGTTCGGGCAGTAGTGCTGCACGTACCATCGCGCCACCGACGCCCGCGCCAGTGACCCCGTACAACCCGGGACCGAACGTGACCTGGTCGACCATCGACCCGCAGCCGACCACCGAGGAGCCCGCACCGACCACGACCCGTCCGCCGGCCACCACTACGCCGCGTACGACGACCGCTCCACGGCCTCGGACCACGACCGAAAATCCACCGCCTGCCCAGCAGGAAGCACCACCCGCCGGCCAACCGTCGGATCCGGGTTCCGCTTTCGGATCGACCGGCCAGGGTGGCGACGAACCGAGCTCCGGTCTCAACGACCAGAGTAATTCCGGATCCGTCGAGCAGCCCGGCTGATCGTCTCCGTCTGGAATGGAGGGAAAAGGTTAGGACAGGTGTCCAAAGTCATGCGCGACCGCGCCGACAAGGACACCGAACGGGTGGGGTGCCGGCAGGCTTTCAGAAGACGCGACCGCGTCGTATTATCTGAATTTCTGCCACACCCCTCCCGTCCTACCAAGCTACCTATGCCGTAAGCTTATTGCCAAAAGTTGACAAAAGTGATATAATTGATACTGATAGGCTTTTTGATTGGAGTTTTATGAAAAAGCAGCTTTCTAATGCATTCAACAGTTTGTGGGGTGGCTTGATGACTGGTATGGTCATCGGCGCTGCCGCGCTGGTTCCGACCCTGGTCAACGCCCAGGCGGAATCGACCGTCAAAGCTTCGGCCCAGTCCGAGCTGAAGGGCCAGTCCAACAAGTGGGCTGACAACACCGCGGCCAAGCCCGGCGACTCGCTCAAGTACATCATCAACTACCAGAACGTCGGTTCCGCCAGCCAGGAATCGGTAGTCATCCGTGCCGCCCTGCCAAAGGAATTGGCGATCGTGCCTGGTACGACCATGGTCTACAACGAATCGAACAAGAGCGGCGCCAAGCCTGACACCGACACGCTGACCAGCGAGCAGGGAATCGCTATCGGCAAGTATGGTCCTGGTGCTAACGCCTACGTCACTTTTGAGGCTACCGTGGCCGCAGCCGACAAGCTGGCCTGTGGCGACAACCAGATCAAGATGACCGGCTCGGTGCAGCCTAAAGATGTGGCCAAGACCGACGTCAGCGCCGGCGTGACCGTCAAGCGCGACTGCTCGGCAGCCGCCACCACTCCTTCGACTACCCAGAAGCCTAAATCAACAACACCGACGACTCCGGCCAGCGACCCATCCAAGGGTACGACCACCACGCCCCAGGCTACGACTCCAGCCCCGGCCGCCACTCCTGCGGCTCCGGCCAGCAACACCGCACTGCCAAACACCGGTGCCGGTGATGTCGTCGCCATCTTCGCTGTCGCTGCTATAGCTGGCTTCTTCGGCCACAAGCTGCTGATGCGCCGCTTCGCTAACTAGTCTTTGCGATTTGCCCCAGTTCTGCACACTCCCGCCTGCCTGCGGTGTGACAAATATCGACTGGAAAAACAGGCCGGTCCATGCTACGCTCAGTAAAGTTTATTGAGCAATGACTGACCGCTCTCGACTCGCATCTAATGTGTCTGGAACCTCCGGCTTTTCGTCGGAGGTTCTTTTTTGTTATGACTGGCTACTTACAGCGCGCCAGAGGCTTGGATTATATGGGGTGGTGTGGTATAATTTGCTGGTGCAAATGAGTGACGTACCTAGCGACGTGCTTAGTACTTTGCTTCACTCAAGGCCTCATATGGTTGCGCCATATACGCCCACGTGCTCGGCAACCAGTATTTTATGCAAGCACAAAATACTGATACCTGTGCGCGTGGCCTCATATAAATATGAGGACAATCGTTCACAAAATAGATTGAAGTAAACTTCAATCGTACTTTGCTTCACTCGTGGCCTCATCGTCTAACGGTTAGGACACCGGGTTTTCATCCCGGCAATCGGAGTTCGATTCTCCGTGAGGTCACCAAAACAAGAGCCCCACATAAGTGGGGTTTTTGTTTTACTTCTAACCGAGCTAAAAGAAGTTCGATATTATGTCGGTTAGGTAAATCCCTATGCAGAAGCCAATCGTATGTGTCTTTAATGACTAGATCTAGCCTAGCATGAAGCTAAAATCTCCGTGAGTTCATTAGTATTCAATAACAGATATAAGTAAGCGCCATAGGCTTTTGCTGATGAACAGGAAACTTCCCCCGTCTGTTAAGTAGCTCGGCTGTCCTTTACTTAACCGACCAATCTCTATATAGACATATTCAAGGGTATTCGATTGTCGATTATGGCCAGAATTGACTTACGAATGAATATAGTCTAATTTGCTTATCATGGAATATTATGTTGAGAACATACGTAAAGGTTTTCCTCATTGCGAACCTTGTATATTCTGTATCGATGATCCGT
Organism: Candidatus Saccharimonadia bacterium; assembly: GCA_023268595.1. GTDB lineage: Bacteria > Patescibacteriota > Saccharimonadia > Saccharimonadales > UBA4665 > JALQUD01. Next base: position 8,045 of record JALQUD010000011.1, on the reverse strand, counting down.
TGACCGGAACAGGTTCGGGCGGTGTTGAGCCCGAAAGAATATTAAGAGGATACGATAATTGGTGGCTAGTATTGCAGCCTAAGGAAAGACGAGATATCCTCGTTCAAGCGGCCGGTTTGTTAATAGCAAAAAGAGCGATCACTGTTATGACCGAAGCTACGCCCGAAGAGTTCGGCGAAATAATTGCAATATCCGACGATGCCTCCGGAACATTATGTGCGGCCGTTGGCACGACTTATACTGGCCAGTTCAGGGGTGGGTTCAGTGAAGGCAGCGAAGCCGGGCAATCAGTTCCTCATGCACACTATCACTTGTTACCTGTGAGCCTTGAAGACCCTCCTGAGATGAAAATTGGCGCTGGAATTGGTGGAGCGTTTGGTGCTCTCAGAACTCTTCGTATGGAAAAATCCGAATAGCGAATGCTAAGCACTAAGTGTTTGTTATCATTCTAGTATGTATAAAAAATTGACGGCCAATGATTACCGAGAGCATTTCAGGCTACCCGCTGACTACACGATCGATGGGTTCATTGTGTATGGAACGTACAAGAGTCATCCGTTCGAGCAATTTGAAGATAGTTTAAAACATTTAAAACGCAAGTACGAGAAATCAAGGCTTGAACATGATTTTTTTGGCTCGCTAGTTGAATTTACAGTGGAGGATAAGAAATACTGGATAGCTATTGCATACGGAGGCGCTCTGCTTAGCGAGTATCTGCATTTAGCGTGCTTGTTTGGCAGTAAACGTAATATTTTAATTGGCAGCTGCGGTGGTCTTAAAGTTGGCGCTAAAAGTTTAGAAGTTGTCGTACCGGAATGGAGTGCTGCAACCGAAAGCTCGGCGAGTGCATATCAACCTGAAGCGAATGGTCGATATAGTTCAGACGAAGCGCTCAGTGACCACTTGGCGGCACTGCTTTCTGCCACATATAAAGTGCATAGAGGTGCGACTGTCACTTTCCAAGCCATGCTGGCCGAAACCTGGGATGATATTAACAATTGGGAACGACAAGGTTTCGTGGCCGTTGAAATGGAAGCTGCCACTGTTTTTGCGGTGTCGAATCACTTCGATGTGCCGTCTGCAGCCATCCTTGTAATAGGAGATAACCTTATCGAGGAGCAAACGGTAATTGAAATGAGTTATGAAGGTACTCGCTTTAAAAGACGGCAGGTCGCTCAAGACGCCTTTGACGCTGTCCTTTCAATTCTTGTAGATAGAAAAGTCTAACTTTACAAACAAGATATAATAATTCATTATATCTTACACAACTATTAAGTGAGGTAATTTGTCCTATGGAACTTCGTATTCAGCCGAATCAGCCTGTAAATATTGAGGAGGCACCATTTGAAGCCGTTGAGAGAAAAGGAGTAGGTCATCCTGACACTTTATGTGATGCGATTGCGGAACTTGCAAGCAACGATTACTCAGCGGCCGTATACGAGGAAACCGGCCGTCTACCACATCATTACTTCGATAAAGTGATGTTGATGGGTGGCGCAGTACGAATGGGTCTAGGCTACGGAGAATTGATTGAACCGTACCGTGTACAGTTTGCCGGTAAGGTAACCCGAGAAGTCGGTAATACTAAATTCCCAGTTACTGACATTGTTACCCAGGCTGCACGTACTGTACTCGCTGAAACCCTGCATGATTTTGATCCTGACAAGAATCTTGTTGTACTTGATGAATTACGTGATTACCAGGGCCCATCGAAGCGCCGTCCACGATACCAGCCAGAAAGAATCGAAGACATGCCTGTTATGGAACAACCTGGACGCGTGTCGAATGATGTAAACATATGCACCGGATTTGCGCCCTTCACCCGCACCGAACAAGCGGTGCTAGCCACGGAGAATCATTTGAACTCAAAAGAATACAAAGCGACTCATCCGTATACTGGTATGGATATCAAAGTAGCTGGCGTCCGAATGGACGACGATATTATGCTGACAGTTAACATGCCGTTCATATCCACCCGTGTTTCGTCTATGGAAGAATATAGTGAATTAACCGAACACTTAAAACAGGAGTTACGCGAATTTTACGAAGCGCAAGGATTTGGAGATGTACGGCTTGATTTTAACCCGCAAGACGTCAGCGGCCTGCCTTACCTGTCGGTAACCGGCTCCGTCGCGGACACCGGTGATGTGGGTGTCGTTGGAAGAGGTAATCGAGCAAACGGCCTTATCACGCCGATGCGGCCAATGAGTATTGAAGCAGTTAGTGGTAAGAGTCCGATTGATAATACAGGTAAGATGTATGGCGTAATGACAAACCGTATTTCAGAAGATATCCATGATGCTACTGGCCTCTGGAATAATGCAACCATTGTTACATTTAGGGATCGCCCTTTGGATGACCCTGCTAACGTTCTTATAGCGGTGGACGCTGAAAAAACAGATGACAGTGAAGCGGCAATCCGTTCTATTGTTGAACGTCGCTTGTCCGATGTACCCCACCTGACGGGTGAATTCGTCTTACGCGGCGTCGTCAGCTGGTAGAACTTTTGGGTAGGCGATTTGCCTACTCAGCTGCCGTACAATCTGACCGACAATGGAGGACAAATGAGGAATAAGGTTTTAGTTACGGGTTCGGACGGGTACATAGGCACTGTTCTGTGCGGTAAGTTGCAAGATGAGTTTGATATTACCGGCCTAGACACAGGCTACTACAGAAATGATTATCTTTATGCACCCCTTTGGAATCTGCCTCGGACAATTACAAAAGATGTTCGCCATGTTACTGTCGAAGACTTGCAGGATGTTGAGGCAGTAATTTGTTTGTCCGACCTAAACGATCCTTTAAGCCAAGCTTACCCTGACATAATCAGGAAGACCAATTTCGCTGGACCAGCCCGCTTTGCGACACTTTGCAAGGAAGTCGGCGTCAAAAGATTCATTTACTCATCCTCCGCTTCTGTCTATGGTTTCGCGGCTGATAGTGTCATGGATGAGACGTCCAAACTGAACCCCTTGACTCCATACGCCGAGTGCAAGGCAAAGATGGAAGATCACCTTCTGTCATTGTGCGATGAACGTTTCAGCGTCGCATGCATGCGCAATTCCACTGTATATGGTCCGTCGCCAAGTATACGCTTTGACTTGGTCATCAACTATTTATGCGGTACTGCGGTAGCAAAAAACACCATCGAGCTTAAGAGCGACGGTGGCGCTTGGCGGCCGTTTGTCCATATCAATGATGTATGCAATGCATTTATTTCAATTTTGAAGTTGCCAGTTGCCGATATGTCAGGCCTTGTTGTCAATGTCGGCAATGGCGATAAAGGAAATTACCGGGTAATAGATATCGCAGAAATTATCCATGAGCTGACCGGGTGCAAGATTATCGTCAATAATAGCAATAAGGATAAGAGATCGTACCGTATCAGCTCTTCGAAATTAGAACAGCTGGGTATTAAATGCTCAAAAGACCTGAAGACGGAAATCACCAACATGATTGAATTCTTTAAACGTATTAGGCTTACAGAACAGGATTTAAACAGCAGTACCTTCACTCGCCTTGAGCAAATCCGCTACCTCATTACCACCAGGCAGATAGATGAAGATTTATTCTGGAGCCGCAATGAATAATGTGATTGGAATCATACCGGCTGCCGGCATGGGCAGCCGATTATTTCCATATAACGGCGGTAAGGAACTTTTGCCCGTGGGAACACAGTGCGTTTCTATCAATGGCAAAGAGGAGGAAAGGCCTAAAATCATAAGCCAATATGTCATTGAGGCAATGGCAGAGGCTGGGGTCGAGCATATTATTATTGTTACGCGTCCTGCTAAGCATGGCCTAATGGGTCTTCATCTTGATGGTAGGCAGTACGGCGTGCGTATTTCTTACATTGTCCAACACCCTGCATCAATGGCTCACTCCATAGACCTTGCTTACGACTGGATAAAGAACGCCACCGTCATCATGGGAATGCCTGACACAATTGCGTCGCCAAATGACTGCATTAAACAGCTCATTGAGCACCATCGCAAAGATCAAGCAGAACTATCGCTAGGCCTCTTTCCTACCGATAAACCACATAAGTTCGGAATGATCAAAACAGATGCCGACGCAAACATCATTTATCACGAAGATAAGCCTACGCGCACTGATGCTACGGCCATGTGGGGGATAGCGGCATGGGAATCTTCATTCACTGCGATGCTGCATGAGCATGTCCAGAAAGTGCCGACATCTGACAAGGAGATGGCGCTTGGAGACATCTTTGATGCAATGATGCAACAGAAGAAAGTATGCAAAGCATACCCTATCACTGGAGGGGAATATTACGATATTGGTACCTACGATGACTATAAACGAGCAATGCTAGAGCTATGAACGAATCACTCTTGAAAGAAAAAGCTAGAGCAATTCGGCTACTTTGCGTCGAAAGTTCGGCGCGCACAAATTCATCGCATCTTGGCTGTTCACTTTCTATGGCCGACCTGATGGCATACTTGTATTTTGAAAAAATGGACCAAACGACCGACAGCTTCATTTTAAGCAAAGGGCATGCCGCCATAGGATTGTACGCTACCCTTTATGAAAGAGGCATTATTAACCAAAACGAATTTGAATCATATCATTCAGATGGCAGCCAACTTTTGGCTCACCCCAACCACTATGTGAATGGCGTAGATGTATCAACAGGTTCCTTGGGACATGGTCCGGCAATTGCCGCAGGGCTGGCATGGGGTAAAAGCATAAGTAAGCAGACCGGTACCGTCTACTGCCTGTTGGGCGATGGCGAATGCCAAGAGGGTACCGTATGGGAGGCGCTGATTTTTATTTCAAGGGGCCTATTTAATAATCTTGTACTAATAATTGACGCTAATAATTATCAGGGTTTTTCGGATTCGTCTGATTCACTTTTTGCGCAACAGAAACTCCTTGGCATGCTAAAAGGTACTGGCTTGGACGTCCGGGAAGTTGACGGGCATAATTTCAGTGAAATACATCGGTCGTTATCTGACCCTCTTGCAAAACCACGTATTTTGTTTGCCCGCACGACGAAAGGCAAAGGTGTTTCATACATGGAAAATAGGTTCGAATGGCATTATAAAAGCCCAAATCCCGAACAGCTAGCTCAAGCTCTTGAGGAATTAAAATGAGAAACACGATAGCCAGGAAAATGAAAGAATACGCGGCTGAAGGTAGGCAATTTATCATTCTATCTGCCGATTTGGGTTATTCCGTATTTGATGACTTTAAAGCACAGCATCCGGATCAATTCTTTAATGCAGGAATAGCCGAAAACACCATGGTGGGCGTAGCGGCAGGTCTGGCTATGACCGGCAGAAAGGTGTTCATTTACTCGATAGCGTCTTTTATCTCAGAGAAATGCTTTGAGCAAATTCGCGAAGATGTTTGCTATCCTCGACTTCCAGTAGTCATCATGGGGACGGGAGCGGGTTTTGCGTATGGCGAAGCGGGTGTCACGCACTGGGCTAATGAAGACATTGGTTGTCTACGGACCATCCCTGGTCTTACCATATTGTCGCCGAGCGATCCCATTGAACTTGAGATATTATTAAATGAAAGTCTAGCGCATCCAAATCCTGTTTATTTTAGGCTTGGCAAGAACGGCGAGAAAAGCTTTTGCACAAACAAAAGTCTAAAGATAGGTCAGGCATACTATCTAGAAGAAGGGCGGGACGTCGCCCTCGTCGCTCACGGTAACATCATGGAAGAGGTAATGAAAGCCAGAGGGCTACTTAAAAAACAGGGGTTAAATGTTTCAGTAGTATCGTCTCCAACAATAAAGCCATTGGATAGACCTTTTTTCACTAAACTAGCAAAAGACCATAAGCACGTTTATGTAATAGAAGAGCACAGTGAAATCGGTGGGCTAGGCGATGCCCTATCATTTTTAGGTGTTAGGCAAATCGCGATCAAAGATGAAGTGCCGAACATAGGCGGAAGCGTAGCCTACCTCCGGCAACTTATGGGTATCGACGCTAATTCTATTTATTCAAAAATACAAAATGATTTACGCTAGTTTAGCTTAAGATTTTGCATTGGATTTTATGGTCGTAGTAGGCCATTCATATCTAATGATCTCGATGACTATAGCATAGCGAGGATTAGAACAAACCCAGCCAGTAATCAGACCAGCGGGCAAAGATCAGCAGGAAGATCAGCACGAAGGTGGAAACCATCAGCTCGTACTTGAAGGACAGGAGCTTGTTGATGGCCTTGCCGAAGTTGACGTACTTGTTTTCCACGCAGTGGGCGGCGACCAGCCAGAGCAGGGAAGTCGTGACCAGCCAGACCAGCATGCAGTAGAGGCAGAGTTTGCCTATGTTGAAGACGCCTTGGTAGAACAGCCAGACGCAGAAGCCGGCCCCGAAGGCTATACCGGCCAACAGCGTGCGCCACCAGGCCTTGGCTAGCTGGAGCTTGCCATTCATGCCGCCGGCGGCCAGCAGTGTCATGCCGGCTGTCAGGACGGCGGCGAAGCCGAATAGGCCGAGGAAGGTGTTGGAGAAGCCGAAGGCGCTGGCCTGCGGACTGGCAATGACCGGTGAACAGGCGACGACCGGGCTCAGGCTGCAGCTGGCCACGTGGCCCTTGTCAACGAGCATCTCGATCTTCTCGATTGACAGTATGAAAGCGCAGCTCAGGCCGATGGCACCGAGTACGGCTATGCGTTGGGCCAGGGCAATGTCGGCTTTGAGGTTGGCGCCACGCTGGGTGATGATCAGTAGTGCTACCAATACGGCCGCCGCCAGGTAGACATACCCGACCTGGTAGCGCAACGCGAAGATCGTTATAAAAAGATAGAGCACTGGCATGACGGCAAAATACCGTCGGAGATATATAAGCATAGTATAAGTATACTAAATGGCCGCTGCCGACGCCCTAATGTGAGCTGGATAATATGAAAAAGCGTTGTGAATCGTTACGGTTATGCTATTATCTAAAGTAATACTACTTATGTAAAAGTAGAAATATTTTGGGAAAAAATCAAGAAAGAGCAGGATATGAAGTTCCAGTCACGCCGTAGCTTCGGTACTCTTTTAGCAACCAAATTCCGGAGACTCCGGAAGAAGTACCGGGCATTGCCGAGTACGACCAAGCTTCGCTTCAAAGGCGGTTTGGCCGTGGCTATGCTCGCGGCGGTCGGTCTGATTGCCACCACCCAGATCATGGGTGCGGCTTCCGATGTCACCGGCGTGGTCTTTAATGACTATAACGGTAACGGCAAGCGCGATAACGTGGCTGCCACCAACTGGACCACCGCAGTCGATGGTGGCGTACCGGGCGTGACGGTACGCGGCTTCGCGGCTGACGGTACGCTCTGTGACACTAAGACCTCCGATGCGAACGGTGGTTTTACGCTTTCCATGGGCAATTGTGCCGGCTCCAAGTACCGTGTTGAGTTCACCGACCTGCCGGCCGGCTATAACTCCTCACAGGTTGGTGACGACAGCAAGACGACCGTCCAGTTCGTGGCTGCTGGCGGCAAGGCTTCGCTCGGCGTCTACCGTTCAGAAGACTACTGTCAGAACAATCCCAAGCTCGTATCTTCCTGCTATAACTTCGGTGCTGCTGATGGTCCTAACGCTAGCAAGCAGACGCTGGTCGGTTTCCCGTTCACGGCTTCCGGCACGACACCTCCGACCATGAACCTTGGTACGGTCAGCCAGGCCGGCGTGACATTCGGCCAGGCCTACCGTACCACGGCCAAGACGCTGTACACCTCGGCTCTGATGAAGCGCCACTCCGGCTACGGTCCTGGTGGTAGCGGTGGTATTTATAAGACGGTCGTACCGGCCAACGGCAGCGGCACTTCGGCTGCCAGCCTGCTGGTGACCATCCCGAACGCCGGTGGAGACACCCACCCGGTATCTGACAGCAACTGTAACTCCCGCGACGGCCAGACCAGCCGTAACAACGGCCAGTGCTGGGGCTACGACGAATTCTCCTTTGATGCAGTCGGTAAGCGCGGTCTTGGCGGCATGGCTATGCTGAGCGACCCTAAGCGCCCGGCTAACGACGCTTTGCTGGTGACCAACCTGAATGACCGCCAGCTGTACAAA
>JALQUD010000119.1 GCA_023268595.1 Candidatus Saccharimonadia bacterium | reverse complement strand
ATGCCTGCCCACATCGTCAGACGACGCGTATAGCACGATGAGATCGCCCTGGTTGAACGTCCGCGTCCCGAGTTGCAGGGGAAAGCGAACGAGGTACTGCGCCGGCCACGGAACAGTGCCGTAGGCACGCCCATACCGGTAGCGGATGCGCCGGGTGAGCAGGGCAGAGCGGAGCTGCTCGCTGAGCTGGTAAGCAGCCGCAGGATCTGCGACTGACTCCCAGAAAGCAGTGAGCTGCTCTCGGCTCGCCTTGTCACCGGCACGCTTCTGCTGCTGAACAGGGTCCGTCATACACCACGGGTCAAACCCAAGCTCGAGGTCATCGAGAGTAGGCTTGTAGCGCAGTGCCGTAACGTACACCTGGCCGAGCAGGTAAGGCGCCCACAGCTGCTGTCCGATCGTGAAGATCTCGCTCACAACAGGAAGCGCCTCCCGGACAAGCTGCTTACGGCTTTCCACCGACAAGCTTGTCCGCCAGCTCGACTGCAGATAGACGAACACGTCAGCCTTGGGCTGCAGTGCCGACTTGGCGGTCTGGTATACGTCCTGCATGCGCTTGGCGATGCCGAGCTTCTCGATCTGCTGGAGGTCAGAGACCACCTGCAAATAGATTGCTTCAAACACCGCCCACACACCGACATATCCCAAACCATGGATCTTCAGGTCAGGCAACGAAACCAACGATGCGTTGAGCGGCTTCGATCCATGATCAAGTTCACTCTGCAGCGTAATGGCTCGCATGGTCATGCTACCGGCCAGGTCGCACAAGGAGTCGCACTCCTGATACACCTGAGTAGGCAGCACCTCTTCGGACTCGTACAGCACGACAACACCGTCCAGATAGCTCGTCGCCGCCTGCCAAAGCACGGCCGCCAGCCACTGGGCGTGCGTGATCGCCATCGTCGGCACCGGTGCAGTCCAGGGCGTGGTGCCCGAAGCCTGCATCTGCGCCACCACAGCATCAAACACCTGTGTCGTCTTGTACTGGTTGTCTACGGTCCTACCAAGCAGTTCAGCAACCTGAGGGTCGCCGCCTGCCACCGGACCTTGACGTCCGTACATGGGGGCAAACCCAAACATCGCTCACTCCTTGGATTGGTTGGTTGAATTCTTAACGAGCTCCTCAAGACTTTGATGTTCTCTCTGTCGAAAAGCCCTATTATTGTATCATAAAAAGTATCCTATACAACTGTTTTGTTAATATAGCCAAATATTGACTTTGTATGTTTTTATGAATATAATCGCCCCAGTCAACAAGCGTTGATGCACCTCGACAGATTGGAAGTGAATACCATGGGCGTTTCGCTCGAGAAGGTTCAGCAGCAAGCTCCGCATCTGGTCAGCCTCGTCAAGGAGACGAGCGTGATCCTGGAGAAGAAGGGCCTCAACCCGGAGAGCTACAAGGCGGCCGTCGTCGGCACGCTCGACTTCAGCGGCTCCGCGTCCGGCCTCTACCAGAACGGCACCATGCAGCGCGCGGCCGACCTCGGCTTCGCCGCCGGTCTCGTCTTCGACGACGACGGCTCCGTGCCGTTCTCGCTCTTCGACAGCGGCGTGACCGACATCGGCGAGATCACCCTCGGCAACTGCCAGGGCTTCGTCGACAAGGCCATCCGCGGCCGCCGCATGGGCAGCACCGACTACGTGTCCGCGCTGAAGTGGATCGTGGACACCGCCGGCTTCGGCAAGGTCAACCTCGGCTCCGGCGGTGGTGGCTTCTTCCGGAAGGGATCGTCCCTCGAGGTCAAGGCCAAGGCCCAGTACCCGACGTACGCGCTCTTCGTCACCGACGGCGAGCCGAACGGGGGTACCGAGGGCCAGATCCGCCAGTACCTGACGCAGATGTCCCAGCTGCCGATCTTCGTGCAGTTCGTCGGCGTCGGTCCGCACCAGTTCCAGTTCCTCCGCCAGCTCGACGAGCTCGACGGTCGACTGATCGACAACGCAGGCTTCTTCGACGCCAAGGAGGTCGGCAACGACCAGAGCAAGATGCTCGAGGCCATGCTCTCCGAGTTCCCGCAGTACTACGCCGACGCGCGTCGTCAGGGCCTCGTGGGCTGATCCTCCGGCATCCCGCCAACCACACAACTTCATACCATCTGTCGAAGGGCTGCATACTGACTTTTACGCTTCACGCGTTCAAAAAAGATCAGTATGCAGCCCAACGACACACCCTTTATGCATATCAAAAACACCCGCGTAAGGTTTGCGGGTGTTTTTTTATTATCACAATATATCGTATCCAAAAATTGCGTAAACGGCCCACCTGGTTCCGAGAAGAAAATCTCCTCAAGGTTCCAGGTGGGCCGCTTATGCGACTAGCTATGAAATTATAGGTGCAAGCAGCAGGAGAACTACTTGGTCTTGCCCTCGGGGCCGTGGTCCATGAGGACCTGGTCACCCCTGTAGCCGACGCGCTTCTCCGAGCCCGGCTTGGAGTACAGCTCCAGGTTGACCACGGACAGGTGACCGTCCTGCTCGAAGAGCACCTCGCCGAAGCAGAGGGTGTACTGGGTGCCGTTGGCGCTGGCGTCGGCGGCGCTCAGGCTGACCACCTGCGGTCCGTTCTCGATGTTGACGTAGACGCCGTACTCGCGGAACGATCCTTGGCCGTTCTCGA
>JALQUD010000118.1 GCA_023268595.1 Candidatus Saccharimonadia bacterium | reverse complement strand
CACGCCTGTCAACGATCTCGATGGCCTGCTCGAGCGATAGCAGGTCAGGCCGGTGACCGAGCAGTTCCTGGTACGTATGATGGCTGACGGGGTACCGGGCGGTCGCCAGATCCTTGAGGTCGGCATCGTGATGGAGGACGGCTACGCCATCTTTGGTGCAGCGCACATCGATCTCGATCTCGTCGACACCATGCTCCAAGGCCTTCCTGAGTGATTCGGCGGTGTTTTCCGGGGCGAGGCCGCGAGCGCCACGGTGGCCGACAATTTTCATCATCTTGGTAGCTAGTGTACAATAGTCGGCATCGCAATTGCTATCTTAAAACGGAAAGGAAACAGCCATGGCTGACTTCAACCAGGTATTGGAAACGGGTGATTATCAGGAAGGTATGGTCAATACCGTCGTAGAAATCCCTAAGGGTTCCTCACTGAAAGTCGAATGGGACCGTAAGCGGGCTTGCTTCATGCTTGACCGTGTCGAGCCGGCCATCTTCGCCAAGCCATGTAACTACGGCTTCATCCCACAGACACTGGACGAGGACGGCGACGAACTGGACACCCTGGTCGTGACCGACGAGCCGGTCCCTACCGGCGTCTGGATGGAAGCCCGCATCATCGGCGTCCTGAACTTCATCGACGACGGCGAGGCAGACCACAAGGTCGTGGTCGTCCCGGCGGATGACCGCCACACCGGCAACGCCATCAAGAGCCTTGATGATCTAGGAGAGCGCTGGAAGCAGCAGGTCGAGCATCACTTCACGCACTACAAGGACCTTAAGAAGCCAGGCTCGACCGTCGTCGAGGGCTGGGGTGACGTCGAGGCCGCCAAAGCCGTTATCGCCGAGTCGATCGAACGCTACAACGCCCAGGCAGCGTAAGGTCCGGGCGGTAATACCATGCGGACCATAACGCATGTCGTAGCCAAGACCTTGGTTTTCAATGACCAGGGTCTGTTGCTGGGACTGAAACGAAGTGACGATGATGAACACCGGCCGGGCGGCTGGGACTTTCCAGGCGGACAGGTCGAGCCCGGTGAGCCGGTGTTGGACGGTGCTGCCCGGGAGGCTTACGAAGAAGCCGGTCTGAAGCTTAACCCGGATGCCATGCAGCTAAGCTTCGCTTCGTCGCGGACTGCATTCCGCAAACAGCTCGGCCATAACGTCAATATCGTCTGGTTAGGCTATGTGGCCAAGCTGCCGGAGGGCGCGACGGTTACGCTGAGCCATGAGCATAGTGAATACCGTTGGTTCACGATCGATCAGTTCCTGATCGAGTCCAACCACTACGGACATCATGACCTGCTGACGTACCTCAAACAGAACCGGATCGCAGCCGATCTGTGGGATGTGCGGCCATGATGCCCCACGAAGCCATGCAGTCTTACGACGAAGTCACGATCGAAGTTGCCAAGGCACTGATATTCAGGAAGGACGCGGATACTGACCGCGTCCTTTTGCTTACCCGTGCCGACGATGATCCGCTTCGTCCGGGCCGGTACGACCTGCCAGGCGGACAGGTCGAGCACGGCGAATCACTCGAGGCCGGTGTCAGACGAGAGATACGTGAAGAAACCGGTATAGAGCTGACGGATGACGATGCGGGTCGGATGGAGCCGGTATATCACAGCAGCACGCAGGAGCTGGAACGGCGCACCGCCGCCAGCGCCGGACCGATGGTCATCCGTAAGACTATAAGCCGGACGATCTTCGCGGTCTGGCTGCCGCACCAGCCTGAAGTGCGGTTGAGCCACGAGCATAGCGCCGGGGACTGGGTACCACACACCGACATATTGAAGCCTGACGTCCGTGAACATATGAGCCCTCACCATGCTGCGGCATACGATCGCATCACATGGCTGGTCGGCTGTTATGCCACGGCGACGGAAGGAATCCCCGAGGCTAGTTGAATAAGCGCTGCCGACGCCGTACAATACGTGGTAATAACATAAGCGCATAGTGCCGGTAGTCGACTAAGATGACAATGACGGATATGCCGCACTGAAAGAGGAGTACATGGCCAAGACACTGGTAGCAATCAACGGCTTCGGGCGGATCGGACGTAATGCGTTCAAGATAGCCTTCCAGCGTGACGACCTTGAGATCGTAGCGATCAACGACCTGACCGACACCAAGACGTTGGCATATCTGCTCAAGCACGACAGCAATTACGGCACCTATGACCGTGAAGTGACCTGGGACGACCAGAACATCATCGTTGACGGCCACGCCGTACGCGTATTGGCCGAACGTGACCCGGCGGCACTGCCTTGGGGCGATATGTCGGTCGACCTGGTCATCGAATCAACCGGCCGCTTCACGAAGAAGGAAGATGCCGAGCTGCACATCGTAGCCGGTGCCAAGCGGGTGGTCATTTCCGGACCGACCAAGAGCGATGGCGTCGACACCATCGTACTGGGTGCTAATGACGACAAGCTGAACGACCCGGCCGCCAGCGCGGTCATCAGCAACGCCAGCTGTACCACCAACTCGCTGGGTGCCGTCATGGCTATCCTGGACAGCACGTTCGGCGTTGAGAAGTCCATGCTGACCACGGTACACAGCTACACCGCCAGCCAGGTCGTGCAGGATGCACCGAACAAGGACCTGCGCGAAGGCCGCAATGCTGCCGAGAACATCGTTCCAACCACGACAGGCGCGGCTATCGCCGTCACCCTGGCACTGCCACACCTCAAGGATAAGTTC
>JALQUD010000117.1:238-2702 GCA_023268595.1 Candidatus Saccharimonadia bacterium | reverse complement strand
GAGCAGGTCATCCAGCGATGAGTCAGGTTTGTCGATAAGCTGCACGGTAGCATCAACGATTTCGATCAGGTTATGTGGCGGAATGTTAGTAGCCATACCGACGGCGATGCCCAGCTGACCGTTCAACAGCAGGTTCGGCAGCTTGGCTGGCAGCACCGATGGTTCGGTCTGTGTACCATCATAGTTGTCACGGAAATCGACCGTGTCCTTGTCGATGTCGGCCAGCAGCTCATCGGCGACACGCTGCATCTTGGCCTCGGTATAACGCATGGCAGCTGGCGGGTCGCCGTCCATACTACCGAAGTTACCTTGACCGTTCACCAGCATATAGCGGGTAGCCCAAGGCTGGGCCAGGCGGACCATCGAATCATAGATCGAACTGTCGCCGTGCGGGTGGTACTTACCCATGACGTCACCGACGACGGTCGCGCTCTTGCGGTGCCGGGCGCTACTGCGCAGGCCCGACTCATGCATGGCATACATGATGCGCCGGTGTACCGGCTTCATTCCATCACGCACGTCCGGCAAGGCGCGGTCGATGATGACGCTCATGGAATAACGCAAGTAGCTGTCTTCCATAACGTTCTCGACGGTGCGCCCTTCCACCAAGCGGGAGTGGTCAGCCTCGATCACTTCATAGGCAGGTTGGTTGATCAGGTTCGCCGCATCGATCGCTTCATCGATGGGCTCGCCGCCGTTTCCGGCATCTTCAGGGGTATTTGGCATGATATCGTTGTCGTCCATACTATATGTCCAGGTCCTTTACGAATTTGGCGCGGCTGGTGATGAAATTCTTGCGCAGCTCGACTTCGGTTCCCATCAGCTTGTTGAAGATGGCGTCAGCCTTTTCGGCGTCAGCGACCTTGACCTGCACGAGCACACGCTTCTCAGGGTTCATAGTGGTCTCAAAAAGTTGTTCAGCATCCATCTCGCCGAGTCCCTTGTAACGCTTCTGCTCGACGAATCCGGCCTGCTTATACCGCTCAGTACCGTCTTCGACCTTCAGGCCTTCTTTCTTGCGGCGGGATATCTCGGCATCAAGCACCTCTTCAAGCTCGGCTTCATCGTAAATGAAGCGACTGGTCTTACGGCCAGGCTTCACCAGCTCGAACAGCGGCGGCTTGGCCAGATAGACATGGCCGCCATCAACCACTTCCTTCATATAGCGGAAGAAGAAAGTCATTAGCAATGTGGAGATGTGGCTACCGTCAACATCGGCATCGGTCATGATGATGATCCGGTCATACCGCAGGCCGTTGATGTCAAATGAGTCTTCGATACCGACACCCAGGGCCTTGATCAGGCTTAGGATCTCATTGTTGGCCAGCATTTTGTCCAGACGGGCACGCTCCACGTTCAGTACCTTACCGCGAAGTGGCAGGATGGCCTGGGTCTTGCTATCGCGACCGGTCTTGGCCGAGCCACCGGCGGAGTCGCCCTCGACCAGATAGATCTCACTGGTCTTCGGGTCCTTGCTTGAACAGTCGGCCAGTTTGCCCGGCATGCTGGCACCGTCGAGCACACCCTTGCGGATGATGTTCTCACGGGCGGCACGGGCGGCCTTGCGTGCCCGGGCGGCCAGCAACGCCTTACCGACGATCTTCTTGGCTACACCAGGATGCTCTTCCAGATAGTAGTTGAGGTATTCGGCCAACACCTGCTCGACCTGGCCGCGGGTTTCGGGGTTACCGAGCTTGTTCTTAGTCTGGCCTTCGAACTGCGGATCCGGCAACTTGACCAGGATGACGGCCGTCAGACCTTCACGGGTGTCCTCGCCGGTCAGGTTCTCTTCCTTCTCTTTGAGTAAGCCGTTCTTACGCGCATAGTCATTGACGATGCGCGTCAGCGCCGCCCGGAAACCGGTCATATGCGTACCACCTTCTGGGTTGTACACGTTGTTGGCAAAGGACTTCACTGTCTCGGTGAATGTCTCAGTGTATTGCAAAGCAACCTCCACCTGGACATCACCGACCATCTTGTCGACATAGAAAACGTCCTCGTCGACCACTTCTTTACCGACATTCAAGTGCTTAACGTAGCTTTGTATACCACCTTCAAAATAAAAACCATAAGAACGACCACGCTTATTGTCAGTAAGCGAAGTATGTATACCCTTTGTGAGATATGCCGCATGGCGCAGACGGTCCAGGATCGTGTCGTAATTGAATGCCGTGGTCTCAAAGATAGTAGCATCTGGCCAGAATGTGATTTCAGTGCCGTGTTTGTCGGTCTTGCCGATGACTTTCAGGTCGGCTTGTGGCACACCGCGCTCGTAATGCTGCTGGTGGACCTTGCCGTCCTTATATATGGTGACCGTCAGACGCTCAGACAACGCGTTGACCACGCTCGAACCGACACCGTGCAAACCACCGGAGACCTTATAGCCACCGCCGCCGAACTTACCACCGGCGTGCAGCACCGTAAGTACCGTTTCAAGAGTGCTGAGTCCAGTCTTTGGGTGCTT
>JALQUD010000117.1:0-228 GCA_023268595.1 Candidatus Saccharimonadia bacterium | reverse complement strand
GACGGTCAGCACGGTCTCAACGGTGCTCTTACCTGTCTTTGGGTGCAGATCGACCGGAATACCGCGGCCATTGTCAAAGACCGTTATCCCGCCATCGTCGGTCATCGTGACGTGGACTTCGGTCGCGTATCCTGCCAGGGCTTCATCGATACCGTTGTCGACGACCTCCCATACTAAGTGGTGCAGCCCCTCCACACCGGTGCCACCGATGTACATGCCAGGACGCTT
>JALQUD010000116.1 GCA_023268595.1 Candidatus Saccharimonadia bacterium | reverse complement strand
TTTGGTCGATGTAATCCGCTCCTGCAGCGCGCCCATGTCGGTCGCAAGGGTTGGCTGGTAGCCCACAGCAGAAGGAATACGGCCCAAAAGCGCCGACACCTCAGAACCCGCTTGCGTGAAGCGGAAGATGTTGTCCACGAACAAGAGGATATCTTTACCTTCATCACGGAAGCCCTCGGCGATGGTCAGACCCGACAGGCCGACACGCAGACGGGCACCTGGCGGTTCGTTCATCTGGCCAAAGACCAGGGCAGTGTTCTTCAGGACATCGGCTTCCTTCATTTCCTGGTACAGGTCATTACCTTCACGGGTACGTTCACCGACACCAGCGAACACCGAATACCCGGAGTGGAATTTAGCGATGTTGTTGATAAGCTCCTGGATCAGGACGGTCTTACCGACACCGGCACCACCGAACAGACCGACCTTACCGCCCTTCAGGACCGGGCAGATCAGGTCAATGACCTTGATGCCGGTTTCCAGGATCTCCACCTTACCCGACTGGTCGGTAAAGGCTGGCGGGGCTTTGTGGATCGGAGCCAGCGGCGTCTCACCGACCGGCTTGCCGCCATCGATGGTCTCACCGATGACGTTGAACATACGGCCGAGCGTCTTTTCTCCGACCGGGACGGAAATCGGTGCACCGGTGTCCTCGACTGCGGCGCCACGCTTCAGGCCGTCGGTACCGGCCAATGCGATGGTGCGTACGGTCGTCTCGCTCAGGTGCTGCGCGACTTCCAGCAGCAGCGGGGAACCGTCATGCTCAAGTTTGAGCGCGGTGTTGATCGGCGGGACTTTGCGGTCGGCAAACTCGACGTCGACGACGACGCCGACGACCTGGACGACAGAGCCGACATGGCTGTCCGCCTTGGTTTTGACTTCTGTTAACGGCATATCATTTTCTCCTAATTCATGGCCTCGGCGCCACCGGTGATCTCAGCCAACTCCTGGGTGATGGCCGCCTGGCGGGCGTTGTTCAGTTCAAGTTTGTAATCGACCAGCAGGTCGTTGGCGTTATCGGTGGCATTCTTCATGGCGATCATCCGCATGGAATGCTCGGAAGCGGTCGACTCAAGCAACGCTTGATAGATTTGAACTTCCAGCAGACGGATGGTCGTTGATTCGAGCAGCGCATCCACCGAAGGTTCGATGGTAGCGTGCATGATGTCATTGTCGACCGGCTCTTCTTCGAAGCCGGCAGGCAACAGCTGACGCACCTGGACTTCCTGCCTGATGGTCGATGCGAAGTGGGTGAAGACGATCGAAACGTCATCAAGCTCACCCTGGCTGAAACGCTCGACGACCGAAGCCAGGATCGGACGGAAGTCCTTTGCTTCCGGACGTTCAGGGAAGCCGGTGTAGGCGCCGGCGATCACCAATCCCTGGATACGGGTGACGGCATTGGCCGCCTGGCGGCCGATGGTGATGACCTCGGTCTCGATGTTGGCTTGGCGGTCATGCTGCAGCTCGGTGACCAGGCGACGTACGACGTTGACGTTGTAGGCACCGGCCAGCGTACGATCACTGGTAATGGCGATCAGCATGCGCCGCTTGACCGGGCGTTGCTTGAAAAGCTGGAAGGTCGGTTCGGTGCTGGCCAGCTGGCGCAAGCGCGTCAGCATCAGACGGGCCACACGGGAATATTCCTGCGGACCGACGGCAGCTTCCTGGGCACGGCGCAGCTTGCTGGCAGCTACCAGCTGCATGGCCTTGGTGATCTGCCGGGTACTGGAAACCGACCGGATCCGCCGTTTGATCTGTTGCCGTGAAGCCATAAGCCTTAGGCCTCTTTGTCTTCCTTCTTAGCTTTCGGGCGGTAGGAACGTGCCACTTTCTCGGCGACCTTGACGATGGCTTCGATGGTCTCGTCGGCAGGCTTGGCGCCACTTTCGAGTGAATCGACGATCTCTTTGTGGTCGTTCTCGATAGCGGTGATGAGTTCGGCCTGGGCAGCCTTGACCTTGGCGACCGGTACGCCATCAAAGGCACCCTTGGTAGCAGCCAGGACGGATACGACCTGCTCGGTGATGCTCATCGGGCTGTACTGGTTCTGCTTGAGCAGCTCGGTCAGCAATTGGCCGCGCTCGATGGACTTCTTGGTTTCGTCATCGAGGTCGGATGCGAACTGGGCGAATGACGCCAGTTCACGGAACTGGGCCAGTTCAAGACGCAGGCTACCGGCCACCGACTTGACGGCCTTGGTCTGGGCGTCACCACCGACACGGGAGACCGACAGACCGACCGAGATAGCCGGACGAATACCTTGGTAGAACAAGTTAGTCTCCAGGAATATCTGGCCGTCGGTGATGGAAATGACGTTGGTCGGGATGTAGGCGGAGATGTCACCGGCCTGGGTCTCGACGACTGGCAGCGCGGTCATGGAACCGGCACCGAGCTCATCACTCAGTTTGGCGGCGCGCTCCAGCAGGCGGGAGTGCAGGTAGAAGACGTCACCAGGGAAGGCTTCGCGTCCCGGTGGACGGCGCAGCAGCAGGGACATCTGGCGGTAAGCCACGGCGTGCTTGGTAAGGTCGTCGTACATTACCAGCGAGTGCTGTTTGTTGTCACGGAAATACTCGCCCATGGCCGCACCGGCATATGGGGCCAGGTACAGCATGGCGGCCGGGTCAGCCGGGCTTGTCGCCACGATGATGGTCTGGTCCATGACGCCTTCGCGCTTCAGGCGCTCGACCAAGGAGGAGATCTTGGACAGCTTCTGGCCGACAGCGACGTAGACGTTGATGATGCCTGACTTCTGCTTAGCCTGGTT
>JALQUD010000115.1 GCA_023268595.1 Candidatus Saccharimonadia bacterium | reverse complement strand
TGCGATCGGGCTGGCCGAGCTGGAAAGCCTGTATGGCGCCGACAACGTCAGAGCCGTCGGTACCCAGGCGGCTTTATTGGACGTCGCTGCTGACACTATCAGTTTTAGCCGGCTGGGCGGCAGCATCAAGCTCGGTGAGGTCATGGGACACGTCGACAGCCTGCAGTGGCCGTCTATAGAGAAGCAACTACGCGTTTGCGCCCTGGAAGCTGCCCGCCAAGCCCCTGACGGCAAGATCAAGCTCGGCCTGAGCGTACAAGGCCTGAGCATAAGCCTGCCGAAGCTGGGTGCCATAGGACTCAACCTCAAGAAAGCGCTGCGCAACCTGGACCGTGAGGGTTCGGTGCGCGTCGTACCTAACAAAGAACTGGAGCTTAACAGCGCCCAGGTCCTGCATAACGGCTTGGCCACGGCTAACGGTATCGAGCTATTGATAATCCGTGACGGCCATTCGACCATCGTCGCCCGCACTACCGCGATACAGGATATCGATGCCTACGCCAAACGCGACCAAGGACGCCCCAAACGCGATGCGCGCGTCGGCATGTTGCCGCCCAAACTGGCCCAGACCATCCTCAACCTGGCATTGGCGGACACGCCGCCATCATCCAAGGTCCAGGTCCTTGACCCCTTCTGCGGCACCGGCGTGGTGCTCCAGGAAGCCATGCTGATGGGCTACAGTGCCATCGGGTCGGACATCGACCCACGTATGGGTGACTACACCGTGAAGAACCTGGACTGGCTGCGCGGCCAGTACCCTGAAACCGAGAACGTGAGCCGTAGTTGGCAGCTTGGCGATGCCACGACCCTGCAATGGCGGACCTCCGACGAAGACGGTGGCGACACCCACGCGCCAGCCACCATCGACGCCGTAGCTTGCGAAGGCTACCTGGGTCAGCCGTTCAGCACCCTGCCCAAGCCGGAAAAACTGGCGGACGTCAAAAGCACCTGCAACACCATACTGCGCAAATTCCTGGCCAACATCGGCGGCCAGATCAAGCCCGGTACGCGCCTGTGTCTGGCCGTGCCGGCCTGGCAAGTCAAGTCCGGCCAGTTCCAACACCTGTCAGTCCTTGACCGGATAGAGGAATTGGGGTACAATCGTGTGAGTTTCAAGCACGTGGAGCCGTCGGATCTGATCTATGCTCGAGCAGACCAGATCGTCGCCCGTGAACTGCTTGTTTTGATTAAGAAGTAATAGGGATTCATCCATGTCACACGTAAAAGCTGGCGGTACCGCCAAAAACATCCACGACTCACCCGGCCAGCGTCTTGGCGTCAAGCTCTACGGTGGGCAAAAAGTTAAGACCGGTATGGTCATCGTCCGCCAGGTCGGTATGACCAAGCGCGCCGGTGCCGGCACGTTCCTGAGCCGCAACTTCACCATCCACGCCGCCAAAGATGGCGTCGTCAAATACCAGACCCGCAAGGTCCGCACTTTCAGCGGCCGCAGCGTCCCTCGCGTTGAAGTCGTCGTCGAATAATCATCGAAACGTCCCGGAAATAACAAAATAAGTAGCTCCTGATGAAGCTACTTATTTTGTTATTTACCCTCTTTTATCCAGGACCATCTCGTTGAGTTTGTCATGGAAATGGTTGTCCGCGCGGTTCGGGTCATGCCTGAGCAATCCGGTCATATTGGCCGCCATGGCCAGCATCAACCCGTGAGGTCGTTGCTCTAGCCGATCCAAACGGCCAAGGCCATAGCTGCCCGTTACGGCTGCGTCCTGCCAATCCCGCACCGATACAGCGTCTGCCACCGAAGCTTCGACACGGACAAATTCATGTATTTCTTCCTCGTTCAGTATGCCGGTAGATGTAATGATGTCGCCGGCAAGCCTGCGGGTTGCAGGTTCGGTAGTAACCCCACGTATATACGCGCTGACGACCGTCGCACCGACAGCATCTTCATGGGTAAGCTCAGGGTTATCGTTAAGCCTATCAAGTAAAGCCGCTGCATGGTGCTCCAAGGCTTCCTGGTCGGCGGTCTGCATTCCCTGTATCTCTTTAAGGACACGTTCGGCCACTTCATACCCCATCTCATTTTGAGGCCCATGAAAGTCATAGGATTCGTCGTGGGATTCATAGTCGAATTGCGGCGCGAATTCATTCATACGTATACTTATATCATAAAAAATAAATTAAGTCAATTAATGCTTATGATGACAACTAGAAGCCTCTATCAGACAGGAGGCTCCAATATGGCTGTGTCGGCTATTTTTCGGCCAAGTGCTTCTTAATGCGGGCCACCACGTCGGTGATCACCACCTGCGATTTGACCAGATAGTCATCAGCGCCCAGTTCCGAGGCACGCTGTTTATCGCCCTCCTGGCCAAGGGCGGTCAGCATGATGACCTTCAGGTTGGCAGTTTCAGGGGTATTACGGATGATGTCCAATACTTCGAAACCGCTGACCTTTGGCATCATGACGTCCAACAGCACCAGGTCAGGCCGGAACTCGAGAGCGGTCGCCAAGGCGTCCTCACCATTGTTGACGCGTTTGGTCTCAAAGCCTTCGGCTTCCAGACGGGTCATGTAGATCCCTGCCAGGGCGTCATCGTCCTCTACGAGCAGGATGCGGGCATGTAGGTTGTCGGATAAGGTCGTTGCTTCTTCCATATCCTATAACGCTAACGTATACCGCTTACTTTTGCAACAGGCTGGCGATGAAGCCATCAAACATCGGGTGCGCCCGGTCCGGCCGGGACTTGAACTCAGGGTGGAACTGGCTGGCCATGAAGAACGGATGCCCGACAGCTTCGATGACTTCTACCAGACCGGTGGCCGGGTTGGTGCCGACGGCGCGGATACCCCACGACTCGTACTTGTCCACGTATGACGGATTACATTCGTAACGAT
>JALQUD010000114.1 GCA_023268595.1 Candidatus Saccharimonadia bacterium | reverse complement strand
AGCATGTCATCGGCACGGACCTGCTCAAGGGTCTGGGACACGGTCTGGACCAGCGTCTTATCACCGGCATCCTTCAGGGTGATGTCCTGGTATTCGATCTTTTTTGGCGGGTCGTACAGCCGCATGTACTCCTTGAAGCCGGAATCGGAAATAAGCGCGTAAGCCACGCGCTGGTCCTGGAACCGGTTCCGCATATCTTTCATGACCTGCTGCGAGGTAGTGGTCGTAATACCAAGCAGAAGGTTACTCTTATCCATCTGTAACGGAATCAGGCGGAACTTATACATCTCACTGATTTCCAGCACGCCGGAAAACAGTTTCTTTTCGGGGACTTGTGAGGTATCGGCATAGCTCAGACCGAGCAGCCGGGCACGGCGCAGGGTAGCCTGCTCCTCATCGTAGCGGACATCATCACTCATAGCGTCCAGTATAAACCATAAGCCTGATGCCGGCTAATCAGTTTCCAGACTTATGGACTGGCGGTATATCACATTTGATATATGACTCACATCGGTCCGAAATCTCTTACATCACATATGGTATATTGTCCGGATGCGCGACATCATTCTGATCGCCCACAACTTACGTAGCTGCCACAACGTCGGCAGCCTGTTGCGTACGGCCGAAGGCTTGGGCGTCACACAGGTCATCCTGAGCGGCTACACGCCATACCCGTTCGATCAGACACGGCACGATGACCGTCTGCCCCACATCGCCCGCAAAGTCCATGCTCGGATAAGCAAGACCGCGCTCGGCGCCGAGCAAAGCCAGGCTTGGCGGCAAGCCGATGATATCGGGACCGTTTTGGATGGATTGGTCGCCGGCGGTTACCGACTGGCCGCAGTGGAGCAATCATCCGACAGCATAGCGCTGCACCAGTACCAACCCACCGGCAAGCTCGCCCTGTTAGTCGGGCGCGAAGTTGAAGGCGTAGAACCCGCGGTACTGGAGCGTATGGACGACATATTGGAGATACCTATGTTCGGCTCAAAGGAATCGTTCAATGTCGTCCAGGCGGCCGCCATGGCCATGTTCCACTGCCGGTTCTCATAGGTGGTTTTGACATTAGCGCCGGCTACGGTTACGCTTATAGTAAATGGTCTTATCACCTAAGAAGCCGGCAGCGCCGACGATCCATCACCGGAAACGTACCGGAAGCCATCACAAGCAAACCAAACCGTACCATCGCACGTACTGGCCGTATCTGCCGTTATTCGGCATAGCCGGCTTCGCACTACTGCTTAATCTGGCCTGGCCATCGCTGCCTGTCAGCCGCGGCCAGGGCCCTGTGCTTGGCTCGGCCCAAGGCATCAGCAGCCTGACGCTGCTGGACGAAACCAACCGTGATCGGGCAGCACTCGGCATAAACACACTTGATATCGATACGCGGCTGTCCGTCGCCGCCCAATCAAAGGCCCAGGACATGGTTTCCAATGACTATTGGTCGCACCGGTCACCAAGTGGTACACAGCCAAAGGATTTTGCAACCAAGGCTGGCTATGGCTATCGGGCTATCGGTGAGAACCTGGCTTACGGCTTTAGCGATAGTGACACGGTAGTACAGGCTTGGCTCAAGAGTCCGGAGCACCGGGCCAACCTGCTCGACCCGGCGTTCCGTGATGTCGGTTTCGGTGTCGTCAAAGCCGCCGATTACCAGGGCAAAGGTCCTCAGACCATCGTGGTAGCGCTGTATGGCGCTTCCGACACCACTATGGGCGTACAGGCTTACGTGGACAATCCTTCGTCTCTGCCGGCACGCTCGATATCCCGGACCTCACTACTCACCGGGACCGGCACTGACTGGCTCTTCCTCGGCCTGGTCCTGCTTGCTGCCATAGGCGCCGGCGTATTCATCGGCAGCCACATCCGCAGCCTGTACCGCACCGTCGTGCATGGCGCGGAGTTCGTGGTCGCCCACCCTCACATCGATCTGGCCGTCATCACCGTCATCGCCATCGCTGTCTTGTTGACGCGCACGGCCGGTTTCATCAACTGATAGAGCTGCATCACGTTTACTGGCATTTGACGTTCGCCGGACCGACCAGACCTCTGAAGCGGTCAAGCGTCGCATCGTCACGACCGACACCGCCGGGTAGCTTGATGATCTGCTTATCAGGTCCAAGGACCAGCACGACATCGGTCTCGCCGTGACAGTCATCGATAGCACTCTTGAGGTCCATCAGCATCTGCTGGTTACCGGTATCAGCCAAGCGTATATAGACCCTGACCGGCGGCCTAGCCGGCTTGGCTGTGGCCGTGCGTTGACGGACGGGCTGTGGTGCAGGAGTGGCGATACTCTCAGTGTGTTCTTCCGTCTTAGCTGCGGCCACGAGCGGCGGCGGCACGTATACGACCTTCTTCTTGTTGTCTTTCAAGGGCTGCATCTTACGGCCGGTGGGTTGGTATGAGGCGGCCTGCTCATGTGTTATCTCACGCGCGTCGTCCACCAGGATCTTCAGCTCCTCGCCGATATTACCCTCGCGGTCCTTGGCCGAGACCTTGCCCCGCACCAATATGACGCGGTCGCGTTCCCACAGCCCGACGGTCCGCTGGTAACTACCAGGGAACAGGATGAGCTCGATCTCACCCTGCTTGTCCTCTATCTTGATGAATGCCATCTTAGTGCCACTCTTGGTGGTGATCTCGCGAACATCGCCGACGCTACCACCGGCAGTGATCGGCCGGCCGTCATGGGCCGGTTTGACGGTGGCCAGCGGGACGGTCTGTTCGCTTAGGAACGTTTCGTAAAGGTCAAGCGGGTGCTTGCTCAGGTACAGGCCCAGCAGATCACGCTCCCACTTGAGCTGTTCGTGCTGGTTTATCTTTGGCGCCCCCTCGTCAAGCTTCAAGGTCGAACGGATCGATTCGGCGACCGAACTTTCGCCATCA
>JALQUD010000113.1 GCA_023268595.1 Candidatus Saccharimonadia bacterium | reverse complement strand
ATAAGCTTATCGCCAAGGATATCCGACTCCTGGTCGCCGGGCACATCAGTTCCAAACTCAAGGAGAGCGACTTGGAAGCCATCGGCACCATCGATGTGTTGGTCGTTCCGGTCGGCGGGAACGGCTATACCCTTGACCCGGTCGGCGCTATGGAACTGATCAAAGAGGTCGAGCCGAAGATCGTCGTACCGACGCACTACGCCGACGATAAGTTGTCGTTCGAAGTTCCAGCCCAGACGCTGGAGCAGGCGCTGCAGGCTATCGGTAGCGAGCCGACCCGGACATCCAAGCTCAAGCTCAAGCACGCTGACCTGCCGACTGATGGCACGTTCCAGGTCGTGGTCATCGAGAAAAACTAGAAGAACTAGAAGAACCAGGCACCGACCGGCTACCTCCGATGGTGGCCGGTCGGCCATATAAAAAGACCACCGCAGGGGTGGTCTTTTTTCAGTAGTGGCGTCTGATGCCTAGGCAGTAGCTTCGGCGTTCAGCAGGCCCTTCTTGCGCAGGGTACGGATGGCTTGGGTGCTGATCTTCAGTTTGACCTTCTTGCCATCGACGATGACGGTCTTGTTCTGAAGGTTCGGCTTCCAGACCTTCTTGGTGTGGCGCTGCGAGAAGCTGATGTTGCTGCCGTATTGCTTGCCTTTGCCGGTGAGTTCACATTTCTGCATGGTAGTTCCTCGGAGTTATATAAAAATCTCTATAACGAATGGATGATTCAAAGTGTTATTTTACACGAGTAACAGGGTAACGTCAATGGTATAAGCGCCGGCTTACTGGTATACTGGAAGCCATGCTACCGAGTTTAGACCTGACCAATATCCTGATGCTGATCGTCGGCATACTTATCGCTCTGACCATCCATGAGATGATGCATGCCCTGGTAGGGTTCAAGCTTGGTGACGATACCGCCGCCGAAGAGGGTAGGATCAGCCTCAATCCGCTCAAGCACATCGACCCGTTGATGACGGTCGTATTGCCGGTAGCCACCATCATACTGCTCGGAACCCCGATCCTGGCCGCCAAGCCGGTACCGTTCAACCCTGAGCGGGTACGCTGGGGTGACTACGGTGCGGCGCTGATCGCGCTGGCCGGCCCGTTTTCCAACTTGGTATTGGCCATCGCTGGCTCATTGGCGATGCACTTCGTGACCGGTAGTAACACCTTACTGTTCCAGTTCATTGCTACCTTCACGGTCCTGAACGTCAGCCTGTTCGTATTCAATATGATACCTATCCCGCCGCTTGACGGCTCACGGCTGCTGTATGCGTTCGCGCCGGATCCGGTGCGTCGGTTCATGGAGTCGTTGGAACAGGTCGGCCTGTTCATCGTCTTCGGCCTTATCCTTGTCGGATTCGGTAGCGTGGTCAGCCAATGGGTGTCGGTCGTGCTCAACCTATTGCCATGACCGCTTGACCTTCGCCAGCGTCTCTCCGTATACTGTCCGGAGGCTGGGTCACCGTCACACAATGATTATCTGATATGATTTTCAAGGGATTCCAACATTCGCAGAGATCCGCTCCGGCGGGTCAGACTCATGAGGAAACCCACCTGGTTTTTTCAGGTTAAATCATAGTGGCGCCCCAGTCTGCCTGGAATAACCGATACCGGTACATATGATAGTAGGCCGGATACGAAATCCGGGGTGTGGCGCAGTTGGCTAGCGCGTACGGCTGGGGGCCGTGAGGTCGCAGGTTCGAGTCCTGTCACCCCGACCATGTAATGATCCATCTTATGTTATGAAGAAACTCAAGCTTAACCATCGCATCGCCCAGGAGGTGCTGCGTGGTGAGCGCGCCAGTACTTGGCGCCTGTATGACGACAAGCATATTACCGTTGATGACGAAGTGGCTATTCTTGATAAGGTTGATGAAGCCAGGCCGGCGAGCTGGCGTATCATCGGTACGGCCCGCATCACGCGTGTAGTAGAAAAGAGACTGGCGGATATCGGCGAGGCCGATTACCAGGCCTCCGACCGTTACGACGACCAGCAGCGCCTACTGAGTGAGTTCCAGGGTTATTACGGCGACCGGGTCACGCTTGATACTCCGGTCAAGGTGATAGATTTTGATTTTACTCCCGGGGTTCCTGACGACGACCAGCCATCGAGGTCCTCCGCCGGCACGCGGCGGCGGGTCATCCTGTACGCTGATGGTGGTTCCCGCGGCAACCCTGGGCCATCCGCCTGCGGGTATGTACTGCTGGACGAGCATAAGAACGTGCTGGTCGACAAAGGTGTCTATCTTGGCATCACTACCAACAACCAAGCCGAGTATCAGGGTTTGCGGCGGGGGCTTGAAGAGGCTGCCGCCATGGGCGTCACCGAGGTTGACGTACGACTTGATTCCTTGCTGGTCGTCAATCAGATGAAGGGTATATTCAAGGTGAAGAACCGTGATCTTTGGCCGGTGCACGCAGCAGCCAAAAAACTGGTGGAACGCTTCGATCACGTCAGTTTCAGCCATGTGCCACGTGAGCTGAACAAACTGGCCGATGCGGCTGCTAACCGCGCCATGGACGATGTCGCGGCCGACAGGCGTGTGGTTTCGACCTCGACTGATGACGTCTGATATAATCATATGCAGCCAGACCAACGGCCAGCTACCGTCCTGATCCGTAACGGTGACGGAGGGAGGAAAGTCCGGGCAGCATAGGGAACGACAGCCGCTAGCGGCGGCCAGGGGTGACCCTAGGGAAAGTGCCACAGAAACGATACCGCCCAGACCCGCCTTGCGGCGGGGACCAGGTAAGGGTGAAACGAGCGGGGTAAGAGCCCGCAGCGTCCTATGGTGACATAGGAAGAAGGTAAACCCTGTCGGCTGCAAGGAGATGCATGGCCATACAAGTGTCCCGCTGACCATGTGTCACAAGATCCGCTCGATCCCGGTGGCAACACCGGGGCTAGATAGATTGC
>JALQUD010000112.1 GCA_023268595.1 Candidatus Saccharimonadia bacterium | reverse complement strand
GGTTCTGCGCCAAGTGTGTGCTTGAAACTGCCAAGCGTCGCTATCATCGCCCCGTTATCAGTGCAAAGTTTCCGGTCGGCGTAGGTGACTTCAATAGGTAAATGTTCCGATAACATCCGACGCAGGGGAGGGGAACTGGCGACACCGCCACCGACGATGATGGTAGCCGGGTTAAACTCGCGGTAAGCTTTGACCGTCTTATCGACGATCGTTCCCAGGGCGGCTTGGACGAAGCTGGCTGATATGTCAGCCTTCTGCTGTTCAGATAGCTGTTCTGCGATCCGGTATGAAGGGAAGGTGAAGTCCTGGCCGATCTCGTGTTGCGCCAACCTGAGTACCGCCGTCTTGATGCCGGAGAAACTGAAGTCATACGATACGTTCTGCCAGGCTTTACGCTGCTTGTCTGATGCCGCAGCAGCGTCCAGATACCGTTCGCGCAACGACGCCAGGGCAGGGGATACACGTGTCATCTTGGAGCGGGGCAGCTCAAACCGTGGCGCGCCTTCCATGGCCTTCTTCTCGACGCTGATACCGCCAGGGTAGGGTAGGCCGAGCAACTTGCCGACCTTATCAAAGGCTTCGCCGACAGCGTCGTCCTGTGTCTGGCCTAGTAGTGTGTATTTGAAGTGGTCCTCGAACAATACCAGCTGGCTGTGGCCGCCCGAGACTATCAGACCCAGGATAGGGAACCGTGGCTGCTCCATGGGCATCTCATAGCCTTCCAGCGAGGTCTCTGTTAGGAAGTTGGCGTACAGATGTCCTTCGACATGATTGACCCCGTACAGCGGTTTCTTGTGTGTGATGGCCAGCGTGCGTGCGGCCAACACGCCGATCAGCAGGGAGCCGCCGAGGCCCGCACCCTTGGTGACGGCGATGGCGTCGATGTCATCCCAGGTACATCCGGCCTGCTCCAATGCTTGTCGGATGACCGGCATGATCGATTCGATATGGCTGCGTGCGGCTACTTCGGGCACGATTCCACCGTATTGGGCGTGCAGATCCAGGCTGCTGGCAACGACGTTGCTCAGCAGCCGCTTGCGGCCTTTGACATCTTCCACGACGGCCGCAGCCGTCTCGTCACAGCTGGACTCGATTCCCAACACTCTCATTGGTCGTATGATATCACAACTCCGCTGCAAGCGTAGCAATAACCGTAAGAAGATGAGATTATATATTGACTTTATAAACATAATGTGCTAATGTATTTACAGTTAATACAAACACAAAAACCCGCACCACTTTAGCAAGGACAACAACCATGAGTGCTGAAACAGACGTTCCCGGTTACAAAGATGTAGTGACTCCTCCGATGACACAGGAGGATATAGCAAATTCCCTGGAGGAATTACTAGAAGCCGTCCGTGACAATGGTTCTAATGGAAGCGATCAGGAACGGCTCATCGAAGAACCCGCACACGACTCCGTCGGCGGCTCGGGGTTATCTATGGAACAGAGCGAGGTCGAGAATGTTGATAGCGATGGACAGCTTACCTTTGCTGCCGTCGCATCCAACATAGCTGAGCGTTATATAAAGACAAACCAGGTAACGCCCGATACTGTTCATGAGCCTGTACGCGAGAGCGAATACGATTTCGCTAAAGCAATGATCAATGAGGCGACGCCGGTAGGTAAGCCCGACGAAGAAGGCTTTTACCAGCATTACAAGATCGGTGAAAACGAGGTGGTTGACGGTGGCGATATAGCAATACTGAAGAAAATGCTTGCGCGTAAAGCAAGCGAGTCTGATGCTGCAGATGATTCGGGTCTAGCGAGTGCTGCTACATCCGAATCCGTTAAGACCGGCAATCAGAGTGAGGAAGTGCCTAGCAAGCGTGGTAATGCCGATCGGCGCCGGCCGCCTAAACCACGACCTCAGCCCAAAGGCGATAACGGGGATAAGATGGCTACCCCAGCTGCCATTCCTACTAAACCAGGTAAAAGGACAGCGGCTGCCACCGAAAAAGAAAATCAGGCTCCAGGTGAAGCCGCTAATTCTGAACCGGAAACTAACGGCGGTACCGAATATGTGGGTAGCCGCAGCGAGCGCCGTGCACTTAAAGCAGCCCGGAATGCAAAGCCGGCTGCTGACGCGGAAAGCGTTGCTGATCAGAAGAATGACGACGTCGATGGCACGCCGCTGACCACTGCCGGATATCTGCACCTGAAGCAGGGTGGTGATGAGAACAACATCGACGACTGGGTATACGGTGGTCCTACGGAAGCGCCCCGTGCCATGGAGGCCCCGAAGCCAGGCGAGGAGGAGCCGCTCGTTACCGACGGGTATGTCCACCTGAAGCAGGGTGGCGACATAGACAATATAGATGACTGGGAGTACGGCGGCCCCACGGAAGTACCGCTTGCTACGAAAGCTCCGAAACCAGCCGAGGAGGCGATGCCGGAGACCACGGTTGAAACGGAACCTGTCACAGAAGACAATCCGGACGATGAACCCGATGCGCCGTTAGTAGTAGAGGGTGAAGTAGTCGGCGTTGAAGACAGGCCGCTCGGCCGCGGGGAGCGTATGCGGAGCGCCGCCAAAAAGATTGCTACTGTTCTTGCAGAGAGCGGCGTGTTCAAAGCTTATGAAAATGACAAGCCCAAAGAAAAGGACCCGGACAGTCTGGGTCGCCGCATCAAAGAACGTACGCTCGATCTCGCGAACCGTGCCCGGTATGGCGCATTGCCCACGGCCCTCGCCTTACGTGATACATTAGCCAATGCGTATGGCAGCCCTGATGGTTCGGGCCGCGCTGATCGGATTACTGATTTGTTCCGTAAGCGGAACGAGGACGGTGAATTGGGCGAAATAAGTACCGGTAAAGTCGTAGCGGCCGCCGCCGGAGTCCTTGCACTGTACGCTTCCTCCCGTCTACTAGGCGAAATTCCATCCGGCATGGGCGGTATCAACCTTAGCCATGGTGCTGATACTGC
>JALQUD010000111.1 GCA_023268595.1 Candidatus Saccharimonadia bacterium | reverse complement strand
ATCAAGGCTCCAAGGGGTCAGCTTGGCCCTGTTGGCCTACCCATGCAGAGGGCGGTGGCAGGCAGCAAGGAGAAAAAGGGGGGATGACTGGAGAGGTGTGTGCTGGATTGGGATTTTCCAGACTTCTGTTGTTTTGACACAATCCAGCACAAAATGCTCCCTAGCCTCAAGCATGTGGACTACCTAACCCAGGCTGTGGTGGCCCACTTGAGGCATGGCACATAGAACCTCAAGTGGATTACAAGGGACTCATGGCAGGGGGGGAAGGGGTCTGAAATCCTATAATGCTAGTGTTCCAGAGGGTGCCCAACCCCAGGGCAAACCTCATTGGATACCATGGCAATGCTCCAAGAAGGGCAACAGGCCTGATCTGTTGGTGACTGAAGCTGAGCACCGCCAGTCCCCACCTGAGTCTGCCTTCCCACCACTGAGGGGTATGGTAGTGGTGCAAAGCACGCATGATTGACCTGTGCTCAGTCACCGCCAGTGGGATAGCAATATGAAGTGCCGGCAACATCGCTGAGCGCCAAGGGTGTCGCGTTGGTCAACCTCCTGCAATTACAGCCCGGCGAGACGGTCAGCTCGGTCATCAACATCAGTAAGACGCACGACGCGGCCAACCTGATCATGTGTACCGTTCGTGGCACTATCAAGAAGACACCGTTTGAGCAGTACCAGAACGTCCGCACCAGCGGTCTGATCGCGATCAACCTGGATGATGGCGATGAGCTGAAATGGATCCGTATGACCAGCGGTGATGACGAAGTGGTCATCTCGACGGCCGAGGGGCAGGCTATACGCTTCCATGAGCGCGATGCCCGTCCGATGGGACGTGTGTCACGTGGTGTGCGTGGTATCCGTTTGCGCACCGGCGACTCGGTGATCGGTATGGATGTCGTCCAGGCTAAATCGAGCATATTCGTGATCAGCCAGGCCGGGTATGGAAAGCGCACCAAGGTGTCGCAGTTCACGGCCCATGCCCGTGGTGGTGTCGGTATCCGTTCAGCGGTCGTCAACGACAAGACCGGTAAGCTGATCGGCGTGAAGACGCTGACCGAAGATGACACGCAGGAAGTAATCATCATTTCCAGCCAGGGACAGACGATCCGTCTGGGACTGAAGGATATTCCGGCGCTCGGCCGTGCCACCCAGGGCGTACGCATCATGCGTATGAACGATGGTGACGAGGTAGTATCGTTGGCCTTGGTGGACAAGACCGATGAACTTGACGATGACGAAGAAGCTGCGGTGGAAACTGCCGCTAAGGCTTAGTACGCTGCGGTCGTGGCCGTCAGGTATGAAGATGGACCTTCAGGGGTCCATCTTTTTCGTATCCAACACATATTGGAAGCTGATGCGCTGCGGGTGGATATCCGGGAAACGGTGCCGGGCTTCCGCGTCGCGCACGATCATCTCATGGCTGAGTGAATCGACCATCGGCCCGCCGATGCCGGCGGCTTTGGACGGTGCGAAGTGGTCGAGCCACCATACGGCCGCCCAGCGGGGTATGCCGGGCAAGGTCAGGACCGGTTGGCGGCGCAGGATATGCCGCTTGGCGGCGACTTCTTTTGAGTAGCGCGCCGCGATATCGCGGTAAGTGAGCACTTCGGGTCCGCCGATGCCGATGACTTGGTTATGGCTACCTGGCAGGTGGACCGCTTCGGCTATGTACCGGATAGCGTCAGACGCGAGGATCGGCTGGGTCCGGGTGACGGCCCAGCGTGGTATGACGATGACCGGCAAGGTATCGGATATGGTACGTATGATGTCGAATCCGACGCTACCGTGGCCGATGACCATTGATGCCTGGAGCTCGATGACTCCATCAAGATGTTCCCGCAGTAACCGTCCGGTAGCTAACCGGCTGCGGAGATGTTTCGATAGCGCCCGGTCGTGCGGGTCGCCAAGTCCGCCGAGGAATACCGTGCGCTGTATACCGGCGGCTTTCGCTGCCCGTATATATGTCTTAGCGGCTGCGGCCTCGCCGGCTTCGAAATCCTCGGTCTGGCTACCCATCATATGGAACAGATATATTACCGCGTCGCAGTTTTTCAGCGCATGCGTCAGGGCGGTTTCGTCGAATACCGAGCCATCATGAAGATGCAGCCGATAGTCCTTGATGTCGATGCTGGAGGCTGAACGGCTGAAGGCGACGATCGAATCAGAGCTGTGTCTGAGAAGGTGGTCGATGGTTTTGCGACCGATGAAGCCGGTCGCACCGATGATGCATATGCGCATGTCATGAGACTGTCATAACAGGGGTAGCTAAGCTGTTAGAAATGTCACAGACTGCCTGATGCCATAAAAGGTATCGTTTATATATCCTATAAATGGCGCACTGGGTAGAGAATTGTACAACATGGAAGTTTGTAGAAAAGTGTTGACGACCCCACAGGTGTGCGCTATGATACGTGAAGCTTTTGAGGAACACGAAACGGGTTCACGAAGCTCAGGCAGCAACACTGAGCAGTAGCAAACATTTGTTAAGCTATGAAGTTGTGCTTAGTCCTGTGACCTTATGGTCAGAATAGATCGTTAAAAATTGAATAGTGCAAATCAACGTCAGTTCATTAGTATCACTACGGTGATACGACGGAATTGTTTTAAGAAATCTTCCACAAGATTTCTATAGTCAGTGATACCGATAGGGAGTCATCCCTTGAAGTAACATGTTCGACTGAAGTTAAGAACAAATTCTTTTTTGGAGAGTTTGATCCTGGCTCAGGATGAACGCTGGCGGCGTGCCTAATACATGCAAGTCGAGCGGAAAGGCCTCTTCGGAGGTACTCGAGCGGCGGACGGCTGAGTAACACGTAGGAACGTACCCCAAACTGAGGGATAACTGCTCGAAAGAGTAGCTAATACCGCATGTGGTCTTCGGATTAAAGCTTCGGCGGTTTGGGAACGGCCTGCGTCTGATTAGCTAGATGGTGAGGTAATGGCTCACCATGGCGACGATCAGTAGCTGGTCTGA
>JALQUD010000110.1 GCA_023268595.1 Candidatus Saccharimonadia bacterium | reverse complement strand
ACGAAGACCATCCTTTACGGGGTGGTCTTTGTCTTTGTATAAGGACTGTATAGAGGCAGTTAACGCCGCCATTCTGTGGTAGCATAAGTATATATGAGCACCGATAACAAAACATTTACTTATCGTCACACGGCCGGGGATGACCCCAAGCCGACGCAGGCTTCCGGAGATGACGGCCGCGGCATGTGGCAACGCTGGCGGAACTGGGACTTTCTGACGCCGTATGTCGTGCTGACGTTCCTGACGGCGCCCAGTCTAGGTCTGATGGCAGCATTCAAAGAAACCAGCGGGTTCGAGGCGCTTAAGTCTACTGGTCTATATGGGCTCATGATGGGTATCCTATGGCTATTCCTGCCGGCGGCTACGGTGTGTGCCGTGTTGCATATGATGCGTAGCCGTCATCTGCTGAGTAAGATTTTCGTGGCCGTTTTCACTGTCGTGCTCATCAGCTTGTTCGTGTATGTGATGCTGCCGTCCGGGGCAGGCGGTCAGACGTATGAATAAAGCGCAAGCAATGTGTTGACATAAGCAATACATTATGCTATCATAAGCGTAATTCCGATGAGGAACCAGAGGGTTTGCCAGTTTGCTGGCGGACCCTCTGTTTTCATTTTGTATGGGATGGCTGGGCGCGAGAGCGCACGAGAGACAGGCCGTTCCGACGCGTGAATTATGCCAATAATAGCTAAAGTATGACCGGGAGGAATAACCCTATGGCAGGTACCGTTTCCGGCGGCAAGAGCGCCGCTAAGACCAACAAAGAAAAGTACGGCGCAGATTTCTACGCCAAGATCGGCGCCAAGGGCGGCCGTAAGGGCCGCACCGGTGGCTTCTTCGCTAACCGTGAGTTGGCCCGCGTCGCTGGTGCTAAGGGTGGCCGTATTAGCCGCCGCACCAAGAAGACTGACGAAGCAGAAGCCTAAGGCTTCCAAGCGTAGCCAGGACTGACATGAGTCAGCCGTACAGAGGACCGTCCTTAAAAGGGCGGTCCTGTTCGTATGGCACGTCATACTATATCGCTTGTGGCATTATCATGTTGTGGTATTGTGCCCTACCTCTGTCGGTATGCTAAGCGCCGCGGTACAATGACGCTATGTACACGAGAGGACGTTATTATCGGCGCAAGCGCCATTTTCCATTATTCAAGCATGAGCTGGTCGTGGTCGCAGCGGTTGTCATCCTGGCTGTCGGCGGCCTGTATGGGACGCTTGGCCGCGGTAGTGCTGCCAGTGACCTATTGGGGTCGAGGCACGAGAGGCGATACGGGCGCAAGGCTTCGCTCCAAGAGCGACTGGGTGCGAAACAACCGTTGGTCTCCATCGGCGTCGGCGGTAGCCGTAGCGCCGGTAATCCTGGCACAACCGTAAACAAGGAGGCTGGTGTGGGCGTAGCGACCAACGGAGCGGGCGGACTGAACGACCCTATCAAGAAGGAGCTGGCAATGCGTCTGGTGTCGAGTGCTGAGAATTCATCGCTCGATTGGAAGGCCCAGTATGCCTATATCGAAGACATACGGGATGGCCGGGGATATACTGCCGGCATCATCGGTTTCTGCTCGGGCACCGGCGACATGCTTGAGCTGGTGCAGTACTACACGCTACAGAAGCCATCGAACCCGTTAGCGGCGTACCTGCCGGCTCTGCGGTCGGTGAACGGCTCAAGTTCGCACGCCGGCCTGGGTGACAGTTTCGTGGCCGCCTGGCGTAGTGCTGCTGCCGATCCGGTCTTCCAGATGGCGCAGGACTACATGCGCGATAAGATGTACTTCAACCCGGCCGTGAATCAGGCTAAAGCCGATGGTCTGGGTACCTTAGGCCAGTTCATGTATTACGACGCCATGGTCATGCATGGCCCTGGCGATTCGGCTGATTCGTTCGGTGGTTTGCGTGCGGCGGTCATGAGCCAGGCCAAGTTACCCTCCAAAGGTGGCGATCAAGTAGCATATCTCAATGCCTTTTTGGATGCACGCGAGGCGCTTATGCGCACCGAGGCCGCCCACAGTGATACCAGCCGTGTCAGTACCGCGCAGCGGGCCTTCCTGAAGGCGGGTAACATCAATCTTGACCTGCCGTTGGCCTGGAGTGTCTACGGAGATACGTTCTCGGTCCCGAAACTGTGATCCTCTAAGCAGTAAGATTTGCTCGTTCGCAGCCGGTTATCTGGTTCTCATGTGCGTAGCCCGTCAGGCGGCCGAGCGGCGGTAGGGGCGGCAGAAACGCGACGGCGGTACTTTCCAAGTGGTATGACAGTTGAAGCAGCGGTAGTGGCTGCCACTATCGTCCTGGAGCGAACGTGTCGTGCATTCGGGACAGATGGCTCGCCGATGCAGCCAATCCCGGTAACTGTCCAGACAGTCCTGTACATGATCCGCGTCCAGGGTGATGCCGTAATTGCCGGCTATGACACCAGCCTGTTCCCAGGCAGCGACTTCCAGCGATACCAGCTCGAAGTCTAGCGTGTAGCGCCGGTGGTCGAGTGATCCATGACCGATTTCGTGCAATAAGGAGAACAGACCATGGTCTCCGGACATATCTTCTTCGTATATGATCTTCTTATCTGCCGGCGACCAACAGAAGGCGTCGCCGGTCTCGAAGGTGAATGCCGGGTAGTCGGTGCGTAACCGCTCGAGCAGGCTAGCGGGTGTCAGGCCGGTTGCCGGACTGGCGGTGAGCGTATTGTCAGCCATAGATTTGCTTCGCAAGGTCGTAGCAACCGTAAACGACGGCCTTTTCCGGCCGCTGCGCAGGTTGGATGACCGGCAACTGGATCATCGGGTTGTCAAAGACGTTCATGTAGCGTGCCAGGTGTTCGCCATATTTGTGGAAATGGGTGCCAACGCTGCCGCCGATGACGATGATGTCCGGTGTCAGTACGGCGGTCAGGTCTATCAGGCCGAGGGCGATATTGCGGGCCACCGTCTTGAGCGTGGCTTCGTCATCGATATCGCTCATCGGCTTGCCGAACTGACGTACGATAGCGCTGCCGGCCGCGAAGTCTTCC
>JALQUD010000010.1 GCA_023268595.1 Candidatus Saccharimonadia bacterium | reverse complement strand
TACGTGTCCATGGGGCTATTCCTAATGGCTCCGGTCGACCATGGTAGTGGCGATTTCCGACAGACGGTCATAGGCGGTACGGTTGAGGTTCACGTCGTGGAGCGCATCCAGCGCCGTGGTGATCTCTTCGGCCGCAAGGTGCTCGATGTGGTCTTTGGCACCGGTTTCGCGGATGATGTCACGGATGCGCTCAGCTGTCTCGTCACCGATAGCGCCTTGGCCGCAATTTTCCAGGATGAAGGCGCGGTCACCATAGTCCGCCCGTTGCAAGGCCTGCTGGAGCATCAGTGTCATCTTGCCTTCCTCCAGGTCGCTGGTATTTGACTTGCCGGTCTCGGTGTCATTACCGAACACGCCCAATACGTCATCGGTCAGCTGGAAGGCGATGCCGGCGTGCCGCGCAAAGTTCTGCAGGTGCCTGACATCTTCAGCCGGCGCATCGGCTAGCAGGGCGCCAGTCAGCAGCGGTGATTCAAATGAGTAGCTGGCAGTCTTGAGCGTGGCGATGACAAAGGGGTCGACATCCTGCCACGGCGTGAAGGTCGACTCCATATCGATCAGTTCGCCACCGGCCACCCGGAACACGCCGGCCTGCAGGCAGTGTTGGGCTTGTAGCTTGGCTTCGGCGCTGAACGATGACTCGGTGATCAAGGCGGAAGCGTTAGTCAGGAGCAGGTCACCGGCCAGCAGTGCCGCGCCGGTGCTGTAATGGGCGGCATCGCGCCGGGACAGGCCGTTCTGATGGTAACGTTGGCGGTACGTGCCGGCGACATTGAGCCGGCCATAGCGGACGGTGTCGCGGTCGATGATGTCATCGTGCATCAGCAAGGCGGCATGTAATAACTCCTGGGCGGTGGCGACCATCAGGATGGCTTGGTCGTTGCGCCCGCCGAACAGTTTGTACGCCAAGACGGTCATGAACGGGCGCAGCCGTTTGCCGCCGGCCAACACCAGGTCGCGGCTATCCTGCCATAGTCGGGCGTACGAAGGGTCGAGCGCCGCGGCAGCTTTTAGTTGAGCATCAAAAAACTTGGCCAGATAGTCGTTGACGGCGGTTACGGTCTCTGTCTGGTCTGGTACGTCCTGGAACGAAATGTCAGACGGCTGGGGCAGGGTGCTGTCGCAGTAAAAAGGGCGGAACGTCATGTATCACCATCATATCGTATACTGAGACAAAAACAGGCATGGTTCAGTGTTTATAGCGGACTCGTTAGAACGACGGCCGTTCGCCACGCAACAACGCGAAACCCTTTTTTATGGAGACGAACTCAACATCATCGACATCTTTGTTTTGGTCGGCTACTTGTGACAATTCCTCGTCGACATACCAGCCCAGAGCGGAATGGTCTTCCGGGTTCAGGTTGATGTCGTCAGGATCGGATGTAAGTTGCGCGAAGTAAATGACTTCGATGGAATGCGAGCCTTTGACCTCGTTCAGGTATGTGAAGACGGCAAAAGGGTCGCCGATGGTTACGTCCACGCCAAGCTCTTCTTTGATTTCGCGCCGCAGGCCGGTTACGATATCCTCTCCGTAGTCGATGTGGCCTCCTGGCAGCTCAAAGACGTCGGGCAGGAATTTCTTGGTCGCGGCCCGCTTTAGCATAAGGACTTTATCGGTATCGTTTATACGCCGGTGGATGAAGGCGCACGCTGTTATTACCTGTTGGCCCGTCGCCAGAGTTTCGCTGTCGTGATATGTTTTCGTCATGCCATGACTATAGCAAATTATCGTGCCTGTAGCTCTAAGTCGATATGGTCGCCCTATGCCGCATGTTGGTTAAGCCACTGAGCGACCGATGTAACGTCAAGCTGCTTGACGGCAATGTCGACTGCGCAATCTTCAATCTCACCTTGGAAAAAATGAACGTTAACATCGTTGATCTTCAAGAAGGTAAGGCCGGCTAGCATGCCGGTACGCTTGTTGCCGTCTGTGAACGGGTGATCAGCGATAATACTACGTATCAGCGCTGCCGCCTTGTCGATGGGGCCCTCATAA
Organism: Candidatus Saccharimonadia bacterium; assembly: GCA_023268595.1. Taxonomy (GTDB): domain Bacteria; phylum Patescibacteriota; class Saccharimonadia; order Saccharimonadales; family UBA4665; genus JALQUD01. The sequence goes on along the minus strand of JALQUD010000010.1, from coordinate 15,462 downwards.
AGCTCCTTGCCGAAGACGCTCTGTGTTTGCGTAGCGATTGCGGCTTCCAGTCTACCTAGGTCGCGCAAGCCGGCCGAACCGCCTGTTTGCTGGATGGCCAGGGTATGCAACTGCAGTAACTGCTCTAAGGTTAGCAATCTCATCGTTGATATCCTGCCGGCTTAACGCTGGGCAAGGTTTGTAAAATCTTGTTTGTATTCGTCGAGAATCGATTTGGCGGTTTCAACGACTTCTTGGTCCTCGGCACTCGTCTTGCCGATAGGTCGTACGATCACCTCAACATCATCACCGTAAGTAAGGTTTTGACGCTTGAGCTCTTTTGCCGGTATAGTGACGCCGCCACTTGAGCCGATTCGGATAATCTTTTGTATGCTGCGAATCATATTTTTATTATAATAAAATTATAATGTTCTGCAAGTTTTATCGTTAATACGATGCAACCATATCCCAAGCGCTCTAGGACTCGGCCTGCATGCTTATCGTAAAAATGTTGCCGGCAATGACCCGGCCACCTCAAGCGCATGCTGGTAGCGATGGCGAAAGGCTTCTTTGACTTCGGGAAGGGTTATTTTCTTATCCCAATCAACCGCCAATTTCAGTTTATTGTCATTCTGCAGCTCTTCGATACTTTTTGACGGATTTTCATACCACCAAAGCGTCATGAACGGCCCGACCAGATGGGACGCAGCATCGGAGGAGGAGACGATCTGTATCTCGATAGGTGCGGACGCTAAGTCGTCTTTAGCGTTATAGCGGTTGACTGCGTCGCATAGCTCCTTGGTCACTTCAAGTGAGTATCCAATTGATTCCAGTAAAGCTCTAGTCGCCTCAAGTTCTGTATTATATTGGTCATCAAAGTCCACGATCTTCTCGTAGTCATGCAGCCACACCAATGCATTGACGAACGCGGCATCCGCATCGGGATAGCGCTCGCATAGCTCATTGGCGAGCCTCTCGACGATTTCCAGATGATACTCGACGAACCATCGGTGATGAACGAAATGTTCGTCGCGGGACCGCTCAATCACTTTCTGTCGGAGTAGGCGATTTCTGGTTTCATCAATCATAGGCGAAGTATAGCAAAGAACCCTCTTATGGGTGCATGGAGTCTAACGAGAATCATGCGCAGCAGATGGTTGGGCTGACGTGCTTACTGATCGTGCCAATGCTGGTATGTCGACATGGCTAGTGGTGTCGATATGCATCACGGTGCTTATTCCTATCGGAGCGTATTTTATGGAAACGTCGGGCGCTGTGATTGCGGCATAATTTTCGTGATCGGCATGCCCTGGATGACGTTTGCCGGATTCGTTCCGATCGATGAAGCGTTGTTTTCTGATTTCCGGGTCGGTCGCACAATAGATCTCGACCACCTCCGGGTGGTACTGCTCGATGATGCTTTGCAGACGAGGGGCGGCAAAAGCTTTTTCAAATGCATTTTCGACGATGAGCGACCGCCCGTCAGCCAATAATGCCTCAGTGAGGCTGTATAGGAAATCGTTGGACGCCTTGCCAAGCGTCTTGGACCATGCCCGGTCGGCTGTCCCTAACTGCTCGAAAAGGAATTCCTTGATCGCATCTTTTGCGATTAGCGGGAGGCTTAGTTCTTTAGCCAAGGGCTTCGCAAGCGTGCTTTTACCTGAGCCCGGCAGACCGTTGATGATTATCAGCTTCATGGGTAAAGCATATCAGAATGGCCATCTGGGACTCGACCCACCTCCGGCGCCTACGTACCGCAGGCCCGGCAGCGCAGCCATATAAAAACACTCAGCCGCAAGGTTGGGTGTTTTTATATGGAGGGCTATAGTAGACGTTATCCGAACTGAAATAGCAGTGAGTAGTGAGTTATTTATTGCCGACTTGGTCAGCTAGTGCTTGGCGGACTGCCAGTACAGCCTCCTCGCCTTTACGGTAAACAGCCTCACTTTCGCTGGCCAGCACGCCGCCCACGAATTCAGTGCCATAATCTCCATCTTTATAAAGTTGCGGCAAATGGTCGACTAAACGTACTGCGCCACTATCATTCAAGTCCACACTATAAACGACTTTCTTAAGTCTTGCATTCAGACATGCTCCTAAACACATGGGACATGGTTCGTATGTCGTATAAAGAATAGCCTCTCCGAGACGTTTAAAAATCTGTGGCTGTGCTGCTTCGAGTGCGATTAGTTCGGCATGCGCAAGCCGACTCTCTGATGAATAAACCAAGTTATGTGCTTTGGCTATAACTTGGCCGTCTAGGACAATCACGCAACCTATAGGCCAGTTACCTTTTTGCGTAGCCTGCTCAGCCTCATTTAGGGCGAGTCGCATAAAATCTTCGTCTGTCATGGAGATAGTGTAACAAAAAGGCTTCTCTGTTGAGAGAAGCTTTAAGCGTGATCGGAACTGGAGGGCCATCTGGGACTCGACCCACCTCCGGCGCCTACGTACCGCAGGCCCGGCAGTAACTTACTCGAAACATAGTTCCGAATCAGTTACATGCCCTTGAGACGAGCTACTAGCTCGTCTCACCCGCAACTTCACGATTGCCGAACCAGTCGGCATCGGAAGGTTGCCTTACGAAATGCCACCGGCATTTCTCACCAGGACACGCTGCGCATGTCCTGAGTCCGAGTTCCTAGTAGCGCAGCCATATAAAAACACCCAACCTTACGGCTGAGTGTTTTTATATGGAGGGCCATCTGGGACTCGAACCCAGGACACGCGGCTTAAGAGGCCGCTGCTCTAACCAGCTGAGCTAATGGCCCAATTGGTATTGGACGATGATTACTATAGCAAAACAGAGGTGTTTTGACAATAGTTAGCTGGGCCGGACTGCGAAACAATGCCGCCGCGAGCGGACGAAGGATAGATGATCGGTGCTAGCGGCCCTGCATGGCGTCAAGCAGCACGCCCATGCTCATGAGCACGCGTGGATCGATGGCTTCGGCGCCACCGCCGACCACGCTCAGTTTGTAGTGGTCGCGCCACAGGGTGGTCTTCTCGTATGTGGCGGCCACTTGGCCGTTATCGGGGTCGGACATATCAAAGTGGTACTTCAGCAAGAAGGGAATATCGCCGATGTATGGCACGAAATCCCAGATACGGCGGAAGATGGCCAGAGCCTGGCTGCGCTCCTGGATGACGAGCAACGGTTTGTCCTCGATACCTGGCGCAAAGATATGCCAGGTGCTGCGCAACAGGGAAGACTTGAAGGCTTTGCCGATGGTGCCGAGCGTCTTGCCGTCGGCATCGGTTACGTCGTAGCGGGCGCCGAAGTCCAATACCTGGCGGGCTTTGACGGTGAATGAGACCTGTTGTTTGGAGTCGTCGGCATACATCGTGAAGGCTTCCTTGAAAGCGAAACGCTTCTGCTGGGCGAAGGCTACCATGCTGCCTTTGACGCCGTCCGGTCCGGCCTCATAAATGGCGTACTGGTTGACGAGCGGCCGGATCTTCTGTTCGATGAGGTAAGTCTGCATAGCGCCAGTATAGCAAGCTTGCCGAGTTTGCTGTGATATATGCGATGTTTGCTAGGATAAGAGGGTAATGCAAGCGCTTTCTTACGTCGCACAGGCGGCCGGCCAGCCGCAGCCAATCCAAGGTACCGCCGCGGTGCTGTTGGGTGCCGCCATATTCGTCATCGCCTTGGCGTCGGCATTGCAGGTGCTGTCGTACTGGATCGTACTGCGCAAAGCCGGCCGCAAGGGCTGGGAGGCTGCCGTGCCGATCTATGAGTCGTGGGTGCGCTACGAGCTGTCGGGCAAGCCAGGCTGGTGGGCGTTGCTGGGCTTGTTGCCGGTTGTCGGCTTGGTCGTGACGATCATCGGTATGAAGGAATTCTGCCGCCGCTTTGACAAGGGTACGGCATTCGCGGTCATGACCGCCGTGCTGCCTGCCATCGGTTTCACGATACTGGCCTTTGGAGATGCTCAGTACGACGACCCCGACAAACCGGCTGCCCAGCGCTTCAAGGCCAAGTGGCGCCACAATCCGCATTTGCCCTGATGTGGCACACCCGTATCTGTTACAATAGCTGACATGAAATTACTTAACGGTAGCGAGCTGGCCGGCTTCATCCAGGAGCGGCAGGCCAAGCAGGTGCGCGCCTTGCGACAGGCTGACGGTATCGCGCCCAAGCTGGCCATCGTGGTCACGGTCGATAATCCGGTCATCGATGTGTATATGCGCATGAAGCAGCGTTACGGCAACGAGATCCAGGTTGATGTGGATGTGCACCGCATATCCCAGGACCAGGCCGCCGAAACCATAGCCGGCTTGAACGCTGACGATTCGGTGCATGGCATCATCGTGCAGCTACCCTTGGACGACCCGTCGCAGACCGATGAGATCGTCAACTTGGTGGCTCCGGACAAGGATGTCGATGCGCTTGGCTCGCAGGCCGTGTTCGACCCGGCCACGCCGATGGCCATCTTGTGGCTGCTGGCAGCGTATAATATCGACCTCAACAAGGGTCAGAAGGTGTTGCTCATCGGGCGTGGCAAGCTGGTCGGCGCACCCTTGGAGCGGATACTCAACGATTCCGGCGTGGATGTGACCGTGGCTGACCGCTCGACCGACGACTTGTCGTCGCTGACGTTGCAGTCCGACATCATCATTACCGCCACCGGTAGCCCGGCTATCATTTATCCGGACATGCTCAAGACCAAGGCGGTGGTCGTCGACGCCGGTACGGCCAGCGAGAATGGCAAGACCGTCGGCGATCTGGCTTCCGAGGTCTACGACCGTGATGACCTGGTACTGACACCGACCAAGGGCGGGGTAGGACCGCTGACGGTCTGCGCCCTGTTCGACAATGTCATCCGGGCAGCTCGCTTACGTGCCGAAGCCTGAGCGCGAGGTGGGCATCATATCGCATCAGTTACTCCTCAGTATAGTGGCGTATACTATCAGCTATGAGAATAGGTGTATTTGATTCCGGGGCCGGCGGTTTGTCGGTAGCCTGGGCTATCCAAAAAGCTTTTCCGGATGTGACCGTCGACTATGCCAGCGACACTAAGAACGTCCCGTACGGCGACAAGACGCCGGAAGAAATGGTACGCGTCTCGCTGGAAGTCCTCAGGCCGTTGGCCGAGACCAGTGACGTCATCGTCGTCGCTTGCAATTCGCTGACTACCAACGGCATAGACCGGCTGCGCCAGGAGTTGGACGTGCCATTGATCGGCATCGAGCCGATGGTCAAACCGGCTACCGTCCGCACCAGGACGGGCATCATAACCATCTGCGCTACCCCGGCAACGTTGCGTAGTGAACGGTATCAGTTCCTGAAGCGCCAGTACGCCAAAGGTATGAAGATACTCGAACCGGACTGCTCACAGTGGGCCCGCATGATCGAATCGAACCAGATAGAACGCAAAGAGATCGCCAGCCTGATAGACGACGTCTGTGGGCAAGGGTCAGACGTCATCGTGCTCGGGTGTACTCATTACCACTGGATCGAGAAACTTATCCTTGAGTCCGCCAACGGCAGGGCGGTAGTGTTACAGCCAGAGGCTGCCATCGTCAAGCAGTTGGGTGTGTTGCTGGCAGGGCTTGGACAGCCTGCTTGAACTGGTTGCCACGGTCCTTATAATTCTTGAACATGCCAAAGCTGGCACAGCCGGTGGACAGCAGGCCGACATCGCCGGGTTGGGCGGCTGCGTGCAGCTTGCCGACGATTTCTTCCATGGTGTCACCGCCATCGGAGTGATCGTGGAAACCGGCGGCTTCCAGGGCTTGGCGGATGCGGTCAGCCTGGTCGCCGATGAGCAGTGCATGGCGCACATTGCCGCTGGCGACGATGCTGGCTAGTTCGTCGTAGCCGGCACCCTTGTCCGACCCGCCCAGTATGATGACCTTAGGTTCCTGGAAGGCTTGGATGGCGACCATGGCCGTCTCCGGCGTGGTTCCAAAGCTGTCATTGTAATACTTTACGCCGTCTAATTCCCGGACGAACTCCAGGCGATGTTCCAGGCCGGTGAAGGTTGTCAAAGCTTGACGCAGTGGTTCCGGGTCGGGGCGCTGGCCAGGGCCGCAGCCGATGGTCAGGGCGTGCCAGGCTACGGTCACAGCGGCACAGGCGTTCTGCCAATTATGCTGGCCAAGCAGCTTGATTTCATCGGTGTGACAGATCTCAGTGCCCTCGATGACTACCATGCCCTCAGCGACTTCGGCGCCCGGCACATGGTAGTAGGGGATTTTCTCACCCTGGCCGGCACTGGCGATGCGGGCCGAGTTGGTGTTGTCGTGGAAATAAACTGCGATATCGGCGGTATTTTGCCGGGCGAACAGTTGTTCTTTGGCGGTCAGGTATTCTTCCAAATCGGCGTGCCAATCCAGATGCTCCGGTACGACCATCAGACAAGCGGCAATATGCGGCGAGTATCGCAGGTCGATCAGTTGGAAGCTCGACAGCTCCAATACGACCCACGATTCCGGGCTGAGCTGGTCTATGAACCCCAGCGGCGGTATGCCGATATTGCCGCCGATCCATGTGTCTTTGCCGCTGGCTTCCAACATATCGTGTACCAGCGTGCTGGTGGTGCCTTTGCCCTTGGTACCGGTAATGCCGATGATGTTGGCGGTCGGCACGGCCTTGAAGAACTCATTAATATGGGTGGTGATCTTATCGCTGACACCCGGGTTCTTGTCCAGGATCTTACGCGGGTGCATGCCGGCGGTACGGACGATCAGGTCAAAGCGATCCAAATTATCCAGATAATGGTCGCCAAGCACTGCTTCAGCGTCTTCCGGGACGGTCAGGTCCGGGTTCTGGTCGCAGATGGCCAGTTGGTGGTCGGCGCCACTAAGAATCTGGTTTGCGAAGAAGTCGTAGGTGGAGCGGCCTTCGGTATCAAAGCCGACGATAGCGATGTTCATGTGTCCAGTATGCCACATCGGCCGACTCGGATATACTAATCTGACAACTTTGAAAGGAGATGCGATGGACTTCATGCGTAAAATAACCTGCCGCGGCGTGGTAGTGTACGAAGGTAAGCTGCTGGCAGTAAAACTCAAACCTTACGGTGCTAACTCGGATAAGGTCAACGATTATTGGTGTATACCTGGTGGCAAACTCGATGCTAATGAGTCGTTGACCGACAATGTAGCCCGCGAGATGTTGGAAGAGACCGGTGTTGCGGCCGAGATCGGACGGCTGCTATACGTGCAGCAGTTCACTCATGGCCACACCGAATACATAGAGTTCTTCTTTGAAGTCACTAACGTCGATGATTACGTTGGTCGCGATCTGACCAATGGCTCGCACAGTCAGGAAGAAATCGCCGTCATCGAATTCGTGGATCCTGGACAGGTTGACGATATCAAACCGGCATTCTTCGCCGAGCGTGACCTGGAGTCTGATATCCACCAGTACCAGGGGCCGCTGTTCTTTAAATACTGATTAACGGCCGAGCTGTTCGCGGACGACCTGGGCGACCTGCCGCGGAGTCATATCGGCTTTGAGGATGACCGCCAACACGCCAAGCTCTTTGACTTGTGGTGGGATTTCCTGCTCGCCGCGATTGGTCAGGACGATGACTTTGATTTTCTCGCCCCACGGTTGCTTACGCATCTCGGCCAGCATCTCTTCACCGGTCATCTCGGGCATCATCAGATCCAGCAGGATCATGTCAGGTTTGAACTTTTCTACGAGTTCCAGGCCAAGCCGGCCGTTTTCCGCCGATTCGACATGGTCGCCTTCGGCTTCGAATTTAAAGCGGTACATTTGGGCGATGGCTTGGTCGTCCTCAATAATTGCAATTTTCGCCATAGTATTCCCAGTATATACCACGGACTGCGATTCAATACAGCCACGCTTGCAGCTTGAATCTGGCCGGCTGTGCGACGGGAGTCTGGCTAGCGCATTTCCCAGATTTCGGCGCTGACCGTGCGGTCGGTGCCGTTGTCCAGGTGGAGCATCAGCTCATAGCGGCGCTCCGGATTGCCGGACATGACGATGTCGGCATTGATGGAGGGGTCTTCAGTATCGCCGCGGGACTTGAGCTTTATGGAATAACCTTTGGCGGGGCGGTCGGGCGTGAAATTGCCGAGCGACAACTTACGCTTGTCCTGTGGCTTGGCTTTGAGCGTGCCGACATATTCGGTGAAAACGTGGCTTGGAATCGAGGCCGCACGGACGGTACGCGGCTTCGGTTTGGCTACGGTAGCTTGCTTGGATGGCATGAATGACATAGGCGCTCTCCTCCTGGCCTCTAGCTGCCTGTCACAGCCCGGGAACGACGTGTGAACCTCTGTCCCAGGCTTGAACAAACACCTAAAAAGTGGTACGATTCGTACCTACTGATAATTAACCTAATGGATGTTAGTTATTTCGGTATTGAATGTTCAATCGTAGAGAGCGCTCTCTAACTATCCATGCTACATGTTTTTTGTGTAGCCTACAAGAGCTAACATCAATTTCACGCGCGCCGCCACGTTATTAAGAGCACGCCACCCCTATAAAATGCTGTATTTCAAACACTCCGAACTGGTCAATAAATACCATGTCTCGCTCAAGACGGTGCATAATTGGATCGACGCCGCCAAGCAGGGCAAGTTAAGCCTGGAGTTGTATGAAAAGGGTAGTCGTACGTACATCGCCAACAAACCGTCCAACATCGAGACGGTAGAAAAGCTGGTAGAGCAGGGCAAGAAATACCGCAACGCCCGCTTTCATAAGACGGTTACTCCTAAGCCTGAGTTCTACGACATTTTTAGTCGGAGGCAAATTCTCGATATTATTACCAGTCTCAATGTGCATGGAGAAATACCTCGGCAATACAATTACTTGGATAAAGGCGCTGAAAACTGGGATAACTGGTTGAACCGTCTGGTGCAGGAAAGCACGCCTAATAACCTCAAAAGCACGATCTCACTAATTGACTCCAATCTAGCTTCTATAGATAGGCTTTTAGAGGATAGGACTAAGATCAACGTAATCGATATCGGTGTAGGCAATGCGCTTCCGGTAAAAGACTTACTGAAACATCTGTTAGATCAAGGGAAGCTCAATAGATATATTGCTATCGACATCAGCCAGGCTATGCTGGATATTGCTGAGAAGAATATCAAGAGCTGGTTCGGTGATGAAGTGGTATTTGAGGGTCATATAAGAGATATAGGATTCGAGCGTTTCGATGATTTGCTGGTGGATGATCGGTTGAGCAAAGACGCTGATAATATTACCAATCTCGCATTATTGCTTGGCGACACTCCGGTAAACTTCCGAAATTACTCAGATGTCATTAAGGGTGTATATGGCAGTATAGGACAGAACGACTTATTCATATTTTCCGGCAAGGCCGACACTGAAGCTACGCGTCAATACTTTGATTTTCATCCCAAGCGCGACAATAACGAAGGTTTGTCACCGAACCACCGGTTTATCATAGACCTGCTTAACATTGATGAATCTCTATATACCGTTGAAATGGGCTATGACTCTGTCCATCGTATGCGATATGTCCGCATAAGGTTGAATGCCCCTCTTACCATAGACTTTAAATTTGAAGACAGTAGCCGTAAAGTCCTGCTCGATAAAGGGGATACCATCCTGCTGTTAAGAGTTTGGCACATGACGGCATTAGAAGTCCTGGATACTCATCAGAAGTCAGGTTTCGTCATGCTTCACTCCAGTATGACAAAGGAGCACAATTACATACTGAACATCTACACAGTTGACGTTAAGAACGTAAAGGGACCTCTTGGCAGTATTAAATACTAGCCGTTTTATGTTATAATATACGTTGACAGTGAGTTCATCTCAGATGTCGTGAGGAGTAAGTCGGCCGAGCGAGTACTTATCCAAGGAGTGTTCAATGTACGAACGCGGCAAGGAACAGTACGGATCCGACGGTGAATTGGCCTGGGAGCGCCAGTCGTACAAGTCAAGACGCTACTGGATAGGTGGTACGTACCTGGACGTGGCCCGCAACGATGCTACGCTGAAGCTCACGCTGTATGCGGCATCCCTGGACCAGGTGACAAACGTGTATTACCGCCAGGACTGGCTGGAAGTGGTCGCCCGTGACTACGATTCGTGGAAGAGTGTCCATAAGGCCGTGATGGAGCGTCGCACGTATGTACTGCAGCCGCAGCGTCGAACCGAAGCCGGTTATCTACGGGCGTTCGTCCGTATGGTGAGGTTCGAGATCGAATTCAGGCTACTGAAGCGTGCGCTCCGGCGCGGCCAGTTCGTGGTACTGACGGCCAACGACATCATCGGCCAGTATAAGCGATGTTATCGTCGCGGTAATCTGATCGGCAGGCTGCTGTTCAGGGCTGGTGGCACGTGCGGCTTTACCTGAACCACGGCAGGCGGCCGGGCTGGATATCGAGGTGTTTACACGCCATCCTTCCATCCCGGCCGCCGCCAACGACTTACTCCTCTACACATATCATATCCGTTCATCTTGCAAAGTGCCGGGCTTGCCGTGGCCACACGAATGGTAAGGTTGCATGAAGAAAACGCCGTAAGCGATATGAATTTTTATTATCACATGGTATAATAACTCGAATATGAAGTATTACAAGTACAGCCAACTAGTCAAAGAATACAACGTTTCGGACCGCACTGTCCGCAACTGGGTCGAAGCTAGCCTCAAGGGTAAGGTCGACTTGAAACTTCACGAGGCCAAAGGCCGTTACTACGTAGCCAACTCGGTCGCGAACAACGCTATCTTGGAATCACTGGCCGACCATGGCAAGAAGTATCGTAATAGCCGCTCATCCAAGTCGGTCGAACCGAACCGCAGTTTTTACGAGACTTACTCTCCGGATCAAGTGGTAGACATTATCAACTCCCTTGAGAAAAACCACGAATTGCCATGGGACTACACATACTTCGGTAATTCCGCAGAGTATTGGGATGAATATCTCATGGAGCTGCACGCTGCCAAAAACGGTAATGTCATTACTAATTCCATAGAGACTTTGAAGCTCAACTATGCGTATCTTGATGCGCTTATCGAGAAGTACGATCATGTGAACGTGGTGAATGTGTGCGTCGGTAATAACATCGCAATCCATGACTTATTGTCCCGGATTAAAGCAAGCGGAAAGCTCAATCGGTTTATCGCAGCTGATATTAGTAAAGACATGCTTGATGTGGCTGGCCGTAATATCGATCGCTGGTTCAGTGGTTCAGTAAAGATGGAACGCTGCTTGATTGATATTAAGCGTCAATCACTTGGCCTTATCACTACGGATAGCAACGTTTCTACCGGAGAGAATACGGTTAACATTTTCATTCTTGCGGCTGCAGTGATAGCTAACTTCGATAGTCAGCAGCGTGTACTTGAAAACCTGAATGCGAGCATGTCTAAAGACGATATCTTAATTACCACTGACAAGCGGGACACTCCTCAATCACGAAGCTTCTTTGACTTCAATACCAAGAATGACACGTCTATGATTGGTTTTAGGAGAAAAGATCTCCTTGATAAGCTCGGAGTTGAAGATTCTTTCTATGATGTCATACAAGAGTTCAATGAATCTCTGCGCAGGAAGATATTGAGAATCGTACTCAAAGTAGATCTCACTCTAAATTTTGAAGTTCTTGGCAAAAGGAAAGAGGTTTATTTCGAAAAAGGCACGTCAATCATGATGTGGTTTGCTCATTCTCCTACTGATGCTGAGTTCGTCAAAATTCTTGAAAATTCAGGACTTGAATTGTTGATGAGTGCCCAAAGCTTAGACCAAGAGCTGATGCTTACGATCAGTAAGCCTAGAGTGTCTCAGTCGACTTCTAGGAACCCAATCTAATGGCCCAGAGCAAGTCTGTCGATAGCACTTCGGCGGGCTTGTTCAGCGAGTTCCCGGTATTCACCAAGCTCACGCTCGAGGACAAGCCGGCATACGACCGGTTCATCTCGCGGTTCCCGCCCATAGATGATATCTCATTCGCATCGCTTGTCAGCTGGTGGGGCGCGTCGGATGTCGCGTCCGTCTCACATCTGAACGATAATCTCATCATTTCGTACTGGCTACCAGGGTCGGGTAGTGAATCGGGGCTTGGCATCGTGGGTACGATCGATCTGGACGAGACTATCTGTGCCGTGTTTGACATGCAGCGTCAGAAGGGTGACGAGCCGCGGTTGGTGCATGTATCCGAATTTTTACTGCCACACATCCGGTACCCGGAGATGTTCAACTTCGTGCCAATGCCTGAGTATGACGAATACATACTTGATATAGCCACGTATACCCAGCCGAATAAGACCTCCGAGCATCTGGCGAAACGCGTAGCTCAGTTCGCGGCCAGGACCGCCGGCAGGAACGCCGACGTGCGGCAGCTCGATCTGCGCGACGAAGCCAACGTCGCTTTGCTCATCGAGGCGGCTAACCGTTGGCCGAACGAAGGAACCATCAACGAGCTGGTCACGCATTCGTCGGGAACGCTGCAGAATATGCTTATGAGTGCTGAAACACTCGGCACCGAAAGCTTATGTCTGTTCGTCGATGACGAGTTGCAGGCTTACATCCTGTTTACTCGTAGTCATGATCCGGAGTACGTTATCTTCACGCATGCCAAAGTGTCGTACGATATTCCAAACACGTACGACTTCATGATTTATGCCTTTGCGGAATGGATGCTCAAGCACGGCGTTAAATACATCAACATATCATTTGACTTGGGTTTGCCGAACCTGCGCCGCCTGAAGCTCCAGTTCGGCCCTTCGCGTTACTTCCGTAAGTTTATTATCGAACCTGCGCCACAACCAATCTAAAAGACAGCTCAACATGACTAACGACACGCTAACCCTAAGCCGCTTCAGCGAGTTCCCGATATTCACCAAGCTCACGCTCGAGGACAAGCCGGCATACGACCGTTTCATCTCGCGGTTCCCGCCGGTTGATGACATTTCGTTCACCAGCCTCATGAGCTGGTGGAACTCATTCGGGAACATCTCGGTGTCGCGGCACGGTAACAATCTGGTCGTGCCTTACTGGATTCCTGGCGTTGAAAGTGCGAGCGGCATGAGTGTGGTTGGTACTGATCATGTCGACCAGACTCTGTGCGCGGTCATGGACCACTTACGTGAGCGCGGCGAGCCGGTCAGGCTGGTGCAGGTGTCCGATTTCACGGTGGCTGCGCTGCATCACCCGGAGATATTCCACATAACACCGATGCCGGAATTCGATGAATACGTAGTGCCATCCGATCATCTGACGGATCCATCGAAGTTTACCGAACCTCGGCGAAGCAGGACTGCGTCGACCGACAAGCGGTTGACGGGCCGTACGGTTGAAATCCGTCCGTTTGATTTGACATCCGGTTCGGATCGGGAGTTGATCTCGCAAGCCCTTAGGCAATGGTCTCGTGACGCTAAAGGTAATGAGTTCTCGACGTACTCCGACCAGAACATACGGACGCTCATGGAGCATGGTGACTCGATAGGAATCCGAAGCTTAAGCTTGTTCGTGGACGGCAAGCTACAGGCTTTCGTATTCTTTTACCTTTCCAATGGCGGCGCTAACGTTAATATCCAGAACCTGCGGACCAGCTCTGATTATCCCCATATGTTCGATTATGCGGCCTACCGGTTCGCAAAGGAGTTGGCCGAGGAGGGGGTCATGTTTTTCAACGTGGTCTGCGACTTCGGTCTCCAGCCGCTACGCGCACTTAAGCTCAGTCTGCAGCCAAGTCACTATTACCGTAAGTTCCTGATTGAGCCTGCCGCCGGCTCTCCGGGGGTCTTGCGATGAACGCCCGCTCGCGCGACCTGCTCAATACCAGCCCGAAGGGCGTTTTTAAACAGTTCCCTGAATTTTCGAAACTGACGATCAACGACCGCGAAAAGTATGAGTCGGTGGCAAAGGATCTGCCGCCGCTATCTGATCTTGGTTTCCCTACGCTGATGTTCTGGTGGAACAGCTTGGATGCATGCGCGGTATCTGAGCTGAACGGCAATCTGGTCATCTCATATTGGATGCCAGGCATGGAGGATGTCTCGGGTCTGTCATTAGTCGGTTCCAGTGATGTCGAGCAGTCAATCTGCGAAATCTTCGATTGGCAGGCTAGTCAAGGCGCCAGGCCGATGATCACGCACGTGCCTGAGTTCGTGATATCCCGGGTGGAGCATCCCGACATGTTCCTGTGCACCCCGGAACGTGAGTTTGACGAATACATATACCGCATCAGCGATTTCTATCCACTGGCGAATATCGACGTGGTGCGCCGCAAACGGTTGGGTGCATTTTTGCGTGCGACAACCGGTAAGAGCGTGACCATCAGATCAATTAACCTGACCGAACCGGATAATGTGCGGACATTGTTGGATGCTGTCGATAGCTGGCGTCAGACGGACCGGTTGAATGAAAGCGTCGCGATGGAGCGCGACTCAATCCGAGTCGCCATCAAGGACCACGCTGCGCTCGGGATACGTAACCTATGCATTTTCGTTGATGGTGAGCTACAGGGATTCTGCTTATACTATGTTTCTGCCGACGGCAAGTACGCCGTCATCACTAACGGCAGAGCCAACACTCTCTATGTGGGCACTTTCGAGTATGGCTTCTGCATGTTCGCCGGCGTCTTCCAGGAAGACGGCATGGACTTCATCAATATGGAATCCGACTTGGGTTCACAGTATATGCGGTCACTTAAACTAGCGCTTGGCCCGGCCGACTACTTCCGCAAATACAAGCTGGAGCCGGCTTATGCTAGTGAGGTGGTTTTGCGATGAAAGGCGCTGAGTCAGCGGTGCGTGCCAACGGGGGAGCGTTCAAACAGTTTCCTGAGTTCTCAAAGCTGAGCATGGGTGACCGTGAACAGTATGAGCAGTTCATAAAGCACCTGCCGCCAGTTGGCGATGCGCAGTTCTATTCGTTGATGGTGCGGTGGAATGCTGGCGACGTTCCAGCGGTGGCAATCATGAATGATAATCTGGTCATTTCGTATTGGATGCCTGGCAATGACAAGTCGTCTGGAATAAGTTTGCTGGGCAATCATCAAGTTGATTCCTCGATATGCCAGATATTTGACTGGCAACGGTCGGTTGGACAGCAGCCGAGATTAGTGCACGTTCCAGAAGCGGTGATAGCGTCAGTAAGCCATCATGAGTTGTTTATATTTGACGGTGAGCGCGATTTTGATGAGTACGTAGTGCAGCTCGATAAACTCACCGACGTAAAGGCACTACCCGGCCTGTTCCGTGTACGAATAAAGCAGTTTATGCGCCGCAATAGTAACCGGACAGTCGATGTTCGACCGGTTAATTTGGAGACTTTAGAAGCACGTCAGGCTTTCTTGAAAATTGCTCAAGATTGGAATGGTAAAGGTTTCATAAATAGCGCAGCCAAACATGTCAATAACACGATAGAGCTCGCCATCATGTCCGCACATGATCTTGGTTTATCTGCTCTAGGATTGTACATCGATAAGGAACTTGCCGGCTTCATAATGTACCACTTGCCGGATGGTGGCGACACTATAATTATTACTCATTCGCTTGTGGATACGGCTGAGACATGCGTTTA
>JALQUD010000109.1 GCA_023268595.1 Candidatus Saccharimonadia bacterium | reverse complement strand
GGGCGTCGGTACTGAAGTTGCGGCGGATCTGTAACTGGTCGGTAAACTGCGGAACCACCGAATTGAGTCCCTGCTCCTGCTGCGAGCTGGCCGGCTTACTGAACACCAGCTGCTGGCCAAGGAGCGACTCGACTTTGTGGGTGACGAATTCCATTTCCTCGCGGCTGCCGGCGTAGATGGTGAAGTACAGGCCGTAGCGGAAGAAACGCTGCTCACCGACCTGCAATTTGTCGCGGATTTCCTCGGCGTCCAGAATGGCGGCCTGCTTGGCCGGGTCACGGGTGCGGCCCTTGTCGTTGTCGATCTGGATACCGGCCTCCAGCTGGGTCACCTTCTTGCGCAGACTTTCCAGGACTACCTGGCTTTCCACCGGGTAGACGTACATGCTGATGTCGATGACTTCATCCAGGTTGATGATGGAGCTCAGCCAACCGGTGTAGACCTGGCGCGGGTAACCGTACACGTAGTAGGTGCGGGCCATGCGCGTGCCCAGGTTGAAGTGCTCGCTGAACAGCTCGATGCTACTAGGAGCGATGAAGTCGCGCAGCGCCATGACGCCACGGCGGAAGGCTGCGTGGACTTCACGTTCTTCGCGTTGCCGCTGCTGGGCGGCGATCGCGAGCGGATCGAGCGGTTGTTGTCTTTTGGCCATTATCGGTTCAACTCCCCTTGCAGGTGGGCTTTAGGCGCTGCGCCTTCACCCTTGGTAACGACGTCCGCGGTCAGGTCGTCGAAGTTCTTGATGTGCTGTCTGGTAGCAGTGTCCGGATTGTAGGTGTCGTAGTACAGCTCGATCAGTTCCTCGGTGTCGAGCGGGATGCTCTTGACGCCGCATGGCATCAGACCGCTGATGACCGCCTGCACGCGGTTACGCAGCTCGGTCTTGGACTTTTCCAGCTCTTTCTCACCGATGACCACTTTCTGCTCGGTCTTGTTGAACAGGTCGGTCAGCCCGGCTATGAAGCTTTTGCTGGTTTCTAACTGCTTCTGTCCGGCCGGCGTACTGGCATACGGTATGACGATGTAGAACTTCTTGTCCATGATGTTCGTGGACCGCGCAAGTACGTCGATGTAGTTGATGTAGTCTTCCATCAGCAGCGCCAAAAGCATGTTATCGTGCTCAGTCCTGATTTTGTCCAGCCGCTCGATGTACGGGCCGATGTCGACCTTTGAGGAGCGGATGAAAATCTGTACTGGGAAATACAGTGAGTTCAGGAACCCCTGGTATGAATACTCGACCGCTTCCTGTTCCGTGGGGCTCATCAGGTCGAAGTTGATGCTTTTGCACATGATGACCGATCGGAACGTGCCGTCGTTCATTATGACGATGCCATCGCGGATCTCGGCGATCTGCAAGGTGTTCTGTGTGCTGTTGGGGTTGGATGGCGGCGCAGCCGGACCGCGTTGCTGCTGGCGTTGCTGTTGCGGCCGTCCCTGTTGCCCCATTTGCGGTGGCGGACCCATCTGAGGTCCCATTTGTGGCGGAGGTCCCATCTGTGGACCTGTGACCATGCCGGGCTGAGGCGGTGGCCCGTAGTAGCCGCCCTGCTGGGGTGGCATCGGGCCTTGCGGTGGCATACCGCCCTGGGGCGGATAAGGCATTTGACCGGGTGCTTGTTGCGGATTCATAGATTCAGTTCCCCACTCTTAAAGCTGCCTAATGCAGCCGTATCTCCACTTCGTCAGGCGCCTTGTTCATTTCCCGGTTTGCCTGGCGGGCTAAAGTCGCGATGTCCAAGTCATCGTTGTTTGCAAGCTCAAGTATAGCAGGGTTAGGCGGGGGTGTCATCGGAGGTTGCGGCGCCTGTGGTACTCCCCCGTCGACGTACTGGTCGCCGGCTGCCACGCCGTTCGTTCCCAGCACTGGCTGATAGGTATCTACCGAAGGGTTGGTAGGATCTATCGCCTGACCGGCCGGCTGTAGGACCCGCATGTGGGCGTAGCTGATAGCTACGGCATCATCGTTCTGTTGCTTTATCTGTTGCCCGGCAGCCATCTCGGCTTCGGTGGGTGTAGCCGGGATAGCTAATGGCATATCGCTTTCGATGCGGGGGTCGGCTGACGGGAATGGCACGGCATCATTCTGGACGCTTGACGGCGGTTGGTACGCCGGCATCGGTGGCGCCTGGTACGGTGCGGCAGCCTCCGGCATAGCTACCGCTGGGGCGGGCAGGCTCGGACTACCGGGTTGCGGTGGCAATACGTCGTTCATGGCGACAGGAGGAGCTTGTGGTGGTAACGGTATCGCTGGAGTCTGTACGGGTTGTTGCATAAGTGGGTTGGCTGGCGTCTGAGCCGGATAAGCCGGGCCATTGGCGAACCATTGCCCTGCCGGCGCCGGTGCGGCCTGTTGAGGTTGTTGGGCCTGAGGCGGCTGATACTTAAGGGCTGCGCCGGCAATAGGTGCCGGTGCCGGTGCTGGCGCGACTGAGTAGGCGGAATACGGCTCGGGTGTCGGTATGTTCGGCAGCGATGCCAGTAGCGACTGCGGAGCGCTGGCGCTGGCCATCTTGTCCATCACCCGCTGGCGTTGGTCCTGCTGGGATTTGGCTAGCATGGCATCGAAGTTCTGGGCCACCGGGCTGCGTTCGCTGAACATGTCCTCATCGGGAATCAGTGCGGCCATGTTAGGTGTATTGGCCGCCGGCACGTTGGCCTGGGCCCAGGTGCTGGTATGGACGCCATAAGCGGCGTTACGTGTAGCCCAGCCACGGCTGTCGATGGTGTCGGCCAGGGCTTTCAGGCGTGAGCGCACTTCGACTTGCGACAAGGCGGCCCGGGTCGGCCGGGTGTCTTTCAGTTTCTTGGGTGCGGTGATAGTGACCAGGTCCTTAGCGCCTTCCTGGTCCCAGATGCGCACCCGGGGTTTGATTGAGAAGCGTAGCTTGGCCAAGGCCCACATCTCGGTAGGTTGCTCACCTTTCCAGGGAAACGCGAAGAAGCCGGCACCGAAGGCGATTGGCAGGAAGAAGCCGATCATGAATTCGGCACCCTTGGTATAACTCAGGAAACACAGGTACAGACATACGGCCGCGATTCCGGCGTAGATGAACTGCCTGAGGGTCAACGGACCGACGAGTTTGTCCTCGGCCTCGATGTCCTGGATCAAGATCGGAAGAGC
>JALQUD010000108.1 GCA_023268595.1 Candidatus Saccharimonadia bacterium | reverse complement strand
AAGCCTTTCGGCTTGAGGTCATCCGGCAACACGCCGGCCTTCAGGAACCAGTCCAGCAGCCCGAGTTCGACCATACCACCCGGATACGCCACCCGGAAGGCATTGCCAACCTTGCCCATCGGCGCGTCATTGCCGCCACGGGCCGTCGACTTGAAGACCGCGTGGGCGATCTGCCGCAGGCCGTTGCTGGTATTGAACACAAAAAATCCGTGCTCAGCCATCAGCTCCATGACCGTGTCCTTACCGCTGGCGTTGGTGCCGGCCACACCATAGATAGTCACACCCTCGAAACTCTTCAGGTAACGCTCATCGGCCACGATGTCATGCTGCAAACTCATACCCGCCAGTGTACCACGCCCAACAGAGGTAATCCAGCAGGTTTTATGCGTTATGTACGCTGTCGATACCGGAATAGAAAGCCATATCCTGGCCAGCTATGCGGGCACTCAACTTGTCGCCGAAACCCCAATGCCACCACTCCGTAGGGTTATTAACAAACCCGGTCGGTTCGCCAAATGCCTCCCCGGTCATCACCGCATAGAATGCCCGGCGGTTCGTCCGGGCCAACAGTTCAATGGCATTTTTGGGAGGATTTTTCTCATAGTAATCCGGGTACACGACATCCGATGTGTCTCCATCGACCTGGCCTAGCTGGACGTCAGCACCAGGCACATATCGCCGAGACTCCTGACGATAGCGTAACGTCAGATCGAACGCACTGGCGGCATGGGGCGAGTTTGCGGACGGCTTGGCGATCAATCTGCTACGCAGACGTTCCAGTTCATCATCATCGACATCACCCTGCTGCGCCCGTATCAAGTCAGGAAAAACCTGCTCGTACAGCTTAGTCTGAAGCGCTACCGAGCGCAGACCTTCTTCCACATACAGTTCGACTTCACCGTCAAAGAACTTCTTCATCACGGAATCTTGTAAACCGGAATTTATCCTGTGCAGCTTTTCTGCCACCGTTCGTCGCACGTACACGTTTTCAGATACGCCCTCGACCGGTTCGCCGGTGGCTGCATTATTGCGCGAATAATAGGCTTGGCCTGCAATGCCGTAATCAGTGATATTGACCAATGGTTCATCGTGGAGCGGATGGTCTTCATCGACCTGCAGTTCCTGATATCCTGCCTTAATATCCCTCAAGGCGTCCATATCGGGTACGGGCTGGTACAGTGACTGTTCAACGATTGTCATCAATCGCTTGTTCTAGCCGTTGAGCTGCATCTATGGCAGCCTTCGCCTCTTGCAGTAATTGGGCGGGCTTGCGCGTGACACCCGAGTACTCGGCACTGTGACCTATGGTTTCAAGCTGCGCACCATATGGGAGCGTCAGTTCTTGAACACCCGGCAAGTGCTGGGCGGGCGCATAGAATGCCGTCGTAACCGCACCGACGGTCGTACCAGGATTGTCTTCTAATTGAGCCTGGTGGGCGAAAAACTTAAAGTTATCGTAGGTAGTCGCCCGGTTACCCTCGATCATTTGCGGCGTACTAAGTACGAAGCCTTGTTTAGTCTGACCGTCGGCGTTTTCGTATTCATAAAAGCGCATGCCCCAAGTGTCGCCATTACGTTCTTCAACTACTTCGTCTACCAGACGGGCACCAAGTAGCGTCTCAAAAGCACCAGAGCCAAGGTCGAACTCAGTCTGCGCATCAGGGGCATAGTCTTTAGCCTTTTCGCGCTCAGCATCCGATACTGGCCGCGATGAGCCCAGATACACGACGTGCCCACAATCATCGACTGACTCCAAACCAAACCTTAGCCTGTCAAGCGGCGCTTTGTTCGCTCCGCCAAGAATCACTAAGTAATCAGGCGTTTTATTGGTGAACTCTCCGGACTGCACCATGCCTAGTTTATCGGCAGCATCAAACACAGTTTTCCACTGCTCCGATTCCGGGTCGCTCAAAAGCTCATCGTCCCAGTCCGTAGCTTGCCGCTCCTGCCCCTTACGAAAGTCCCAATGCGATGATGCCACATCTCTTAACTCCGCCAACCGCTCACTACGGCCATCCGGCAAGTCTTCCACCCCGAACAGGTCAGCCATTTGCTCCAAGCCGGGATTGTGAACAAAACCGTCCAGCTGTTCGCTGGCCATCTCCATATTCGTTGGCTGGTCGTCGATAACTTCGTATAAGGGCATTTCGTGTTTCATTTTATTTATTTTACATCCTTATTAGTATAATACAACTTTATTTATATTAAGTCAATAGTCCTTACGTTTAGAGCAGCAATTGAGCAACCACTAACCTCAGAGGCGCCCGTGCTTGAGTGCAGAGGTCAGGATGATCAGCGAGCAACGCAAAGGGACCGGTATTAGCAATACCGGTCCCTGCGTAGCACAGATGAGCGCCTGAAATGCGCCGCGATGGACAGTGCTGGCTAAGCGCGTGCGTGAGTGCAGCTTGGGATGGAAACCGAGCAACGTAAAAGGAGCGGTATTGGTGATACCGCTCCTTGCGTAGCGGAGGTTTACGCCCAAGATGTGCCGCGCACGCGCTTAGCCTTAGGCGATGTAGTCGTGCAGTTTGCGGGCGTCTTTATGTTTACGCATCTTAGCGATGGCCTTAGCCTCAATCTGCCGGATACGCTCACGGGTAACACCAAAGATGGTCCCCACCTCTTCCAAGGTATGCTGCTTGCCATCCTCCAGGCCAAAACGCAAGGAGATGATCTTCTGCTCGCGCTCAGTCAGGGTGCGCAGCACCGACTTGATCTGCTCCTTCAGGATCTGGTTGTTGGCCGATTCCTCAGGGCTGACGGTGTCTTCGTCTTCGATGAAGTCCGATAGGACGGAGTCTTCTTCGTCGTCACGGATGGAGGCATCGAGCGAAGAAATTTCCTGCTTGATCTTCATGATGTGCTCGACTTTTTCGACTTCAATCTCCATGGCGGCAGCGATCTCTTCGTTGGTCGGCTCGCGGTTCAGCTCCTGGGTCAGGCGGCGCTGGGTGCGCAGCAGCTTGTTGATGGTCTCCACCATGTGGACCGGGATACGGATGACGCGGGCCTGGTCGGCGATGGCACGGGTGATGGCCTGACGGATCCACCAGGTAGCATAGGTAGAAAACTTATATCCTCTTCTGTACTCAAACTTATCAACTGCCTTCATCAGCCCTATATTCCCCTCTTGAATTAGATCTAAGAACTGCAGACCTCTATTTGTATATTTTTTTGCAATCGAAATTA
>JALQUD010000107.1 GCA_023268595.1 Candidatus Saccharimonadia bacterium | reverse complement strand
CGATTTTCCCGACAGCGACGACTTCAAGCAGTTCTATCCGCTCAGCCTGATGGAGACCGGCGGCGAGATCCTGTACCCATGGGTCAGCCGGATGCTAATGCTTGGCCTGTACGTGACGGGGGAGGTACCGTTCAAGGCCGTCTATATCCACGGATACGTGATGGCCGAGGACGGTTCGAAGATGAGCAAGTCCATCGGCAACGTCATCAATCCGATCGACGTCATCGAAGAATACGGCTCTGACGCTCTGCGCATGGGCATCCTGGCGGGCCGCACGGCGGCAGTTAACAGAGGTTACGACCCCCGCAAGGTTGAAGACGCGCGCAACTTCTGCAACAAGCTATGGAACATGGCCCGCTACATCGAGGACCGCATAGGCGACGATTTCGAACCAGGTAAGCCGGCACCGTCGAGTACGGCCGACCACTGGGTACTGGCCAGGTTGTCGCAAGCCAGCCATGAGATCGCAGAACACCTTGAAGCCTACCGCTTCGCCGAGGCTTATGAGACCCTGTACCACTTCGTCTGGGACGATGTGGCCGACTGGTACATCGAAGCCTCCAAGGCCGCGCCGGAGGCGCAGGTCATGGCGTATGTGCTACAGTCCGTCCTGCAACTGGCACACCCGTTCGCACCGTTCGTCACCGAAACGATCTGGCAGACGCTGGCTTGGCAGCCCGACAGCCCCGACAACCTAGTAGCGACTTCAGGCTGGCCTGAAGTACCGGCTACGGACGAGGCCGCCGCCGCAGATTTCCAGACTATCCAAGCTATCGTCAGTGAGAGCCGGTTCCTGACCAAAGCTTTCAAGTTGGACAAGCCCACCTTGTATTTCAAGCAAGGCGACCAATTCTTTGAGCGTAACGCAGACATGCTGGCGAAATTGGGGCGTTTTGACGCCGTTACCGGCTCGCCAGCCGACGTCGCAGGTGGAGTGCACCTGACTCAGACCGGTAAACTGTGCTGGCTAGACATAGCCGATGATGCATTGGATGCTTATGCCACTGAGCTGTCCGTCAGGAAGACCGACCAGGAAAGAGTCGTGAAGCAGTTCGAAGGCCGTCTGGCCAACACGTCGTACGTGGAAAACGCACCGGAAGCCGTCGTGGCGGAGACCAGGCTGCGCTTGGACGAAGCCCAGAAGCTTTTAGAGAACATCAACGCTGAGATTGAGCGTTTCACGCGCTAACGTCACGAGCTGGGCATCAAAAAAACACCGGATATCCGGTGTTTTTTTGTTGGGCCGGGAGTCGCGGAGGACTGGCAGGGGAGTGGAATCACCATTCGGAAGGCTATTCGGCCGGGCTGAGTGCTTCGCGGATCCGGTCGACCGATTCGGCCGGGCGGAAGTCATCGAACCATAGGACATGCCAGCCATACCGCTCGGCGGCCATGACGTTGGTCCGGTCATCATCGATGAACAGTATCTCTTCCGGTGCGACCGCAGCCCGCTCGGTGGCCAGGGCGAATATCTCACGCTCCGGTTTGATAGCCCGCACCTGAGACGAGTCGACGACGACATCGTAGGCGACATCAGGTATGAGACCACGGGTTTTCATGGCCGTGATGAAACCGGGCATGATGTTGGTCAGCAGCCCGACGTAGTAGTGTTCGGCAGCCCATTCGACCGTCTCATGCATCTCGCGGATCGGCTCTACGGTATCAAGGTAGTACGACATCCAATCAAGATGGTCCAGACCAAGGTGCTGAGCGTAGGCGGCGTTAAACTCCTCCATCGACATGTCGCCACGGCAGACGGCATCATTGTAGTGCCAGAAAGCCGACTCGACTTTTTCGGCACGGACATTATGGTCGGCAGCCAGCTTAGTGAAGGCAGCCTGGAAGAAGCGCACGATACAGCCGTTGACGTCAAAATACACGAAGCGGACACCGCTGCGGGAAGTGAGCCGCTGCCTGGAAGGCACCGGGGCTGCAGCGACAGGGACCGGGCCGCCCCCTAGCAGTGCGTCCAGACCGACACCCAATACCTGGGCGACATTCTGTATCGTAAAGATTGACGGTGATTTGATAGCACCACGCTCTATCTTCGCCAACGTTGAATAACTTAGATCAGCCCGCTGGCACAGCTCCTGCTGTGTCAGACCGGCCGCTTTGCGCGCCTCTTGCAGGCGCTGGCCCAAACCCTTCTCATCCATAGCCTTATAATACCAGTTAGCTGGTCATGAACCAACTATTTTACTCAGAATTGGTATCGTATGGCTAGTTTTAGCCGATGACCCAAGCGAATAACGAGTAGAAAATGAAGAAGGCCACGGCAGCAGCGGCAACCGTAGAACCCCAGACAGCCTTAGGGTTGCCCGACATACGCTGGGAAGCTTGTGAATAGACCCAGCCGCCGACACCGAGGCCGAAGAACAGGGCAAAAAATGCATAACTCATGCCCTAAGTATACTGGAGAAAACCTAAAACGCTAGCGTTTTCGCCAACGCTGCCAATGACGTATGGTCCGGGTCGCCGGACATATCCTGGTCGGCTTTGAGCTGCATCGGGTCAGAGAAGGGTATCAGGTGTACGTGCGCGTGTGGCACATCGACACCGACCACACGGGAAGCGACGAACTCGTCGGGCATAGCCTGGCGCAGATGACTGGCGACTATCTTGACGGTAGCCATCAGTGCGGCATAGTCCTCATCACCGAGGTCCCAGACGAACTCGACCTGCGTCTTAGGTATGACCAGCGTGTGGCCTTCGCGCAGTGGAAAGATGTCCAGGAAGGCCATGGTCTTATCGTCTTCATAAACTTTGTGACAGGGGATGTCGCCCTTGACGATCTTGGTGAACAGCGACTCTTCCATTACGGTCCTCCTAAACGACTGCTGATGCTAGCATAGCGTACAATGGCCATATGAAACATCCCATACTTACCAGACTGGCTTTGGGCGGTTGGCAGCTCGGACTGGTCATCGGCGCTATCAGCTTGGCGGTGATGATGCTCGTCGCGAGCCCCGACACCATCAAACGGTCGTTAGCCGGCAGCGGTGCTTATAAAGAGGCCTCGGATACCCTTGTCTCGACGATCAGCCAACGGGTGCGTGTCGGTTCGAACGGTCTGCTCATCGGTGAGGAATCGGTCCGGCAGGCGGCGCAGCAGACGTTCACGCCGGACGCGTTGCAGGCAACAGCGGAACGGACGGTCGATGACACCTACGGTTGGCTCCGTGGTTCCCATCCGGCATCGTCGGTA
>JALQUD010000106.1 GCA_023268595.1 Candidatus Saccharimonadia bacterium | reverse complement strand
CGGCAGCTTCGTCGTGAACATCAGCTGCAAGGATGCGGCATCGCTGTTCAGTCTGGAAGAAAAACGCTCCCGCGCCAAGACGACCAAGTTCAAACGCCCGGTGATCATATCGGTCGAACCGACCAGGTCATGCGAGACGCAGTGCATAACGGTATCGCACGAATCAAAGCTGTATGTGACCGACGACTACGTCGTGACCCACAACACTGCCTTCGTGCTTAACCTGGCGCACAACGTGGCCATGTACGCCCAGGAACCGGTGCTGATCTTCAGCCTGGAGATGGGTAAGGAGCAGCTGGTGGACCGTCTGTTGGCCATGGAGTCGGGTGTCGACTCGTGGGCACTGCGGACCGGTAACCTGAGCGACTCGGACTTCGAGCGCATCGGTGAAGCCATGGGCGCATTGTCGGAAGCCAAGATCCTGATTGACGACTCAGCCGGCCTGACCGTCAACGACCTGCGTACCAAAGCCCGCCGTGAGAACCATAAACAACAGCTCGGGTTGATCATCGTCGACTACCTGCAGCTGATGTCCGGTGGTAGCCGCTTTGCCAAGAGCGATAACCGCGTGCAGGAAATCACCGAGATCTCGCGTGGACTCAAGCAGGCCGCCCGTGAGCTGAACGTGCCCCTGATCGCGCTGTCGCAGCTGTCGCGTTCGGTAGAAAGCCGCAACCCGCAGATCCCCCAGCTGTCCGACCTGCGTGAATCGGGTTCGATCGAGCAGGATGCCGACATCGTGGCCTTCCTGTACCGCGAGGATTATTACAATCCGGAATCGGAGCGCCAGAACATCCTGGATGTGTTGATCAAGAAACACCGTGCCGGCCCGGTCGGTGGCGTGGCCCTGTACTTTGACCGTGAGCGTCAGAAGATCAGCTCGCTTGACACCAAGCACGGTGATATCAAGGGTCTGGGCGACTAGATAACGGCCGAACCGTGTAAGCGCCACGGGCGATATATTGGTATACTACGAGGAGCATTATGAAAAAGATCGAACGTAGCAACGGCCGTCCGGCGTGGCGTTGGCATGTGATACTCTTCGGAGCTATCCTGGCAGCCGTCATGTCCATCTATGTCATCAGGCTCGGTACGTTGGTGCCAGCCAGCCGCGCTGAACAAGGGTTGCTCGGACAGCTCGCCAGCCTGGGTGGTGCTACGGAAAATTTCGTCATGGTACCGTACCGCCTGTTAGCCTGGAGTTTGGTGTCGCTGCCCGGTGACGACCTGACGCAGCTCAGACTGGCCTCGGCAATCATGGCAGCGGCCGCCTCGGCCATACTGTATCTGGTGGTACGCCGTTGGCACGGCCGGCCGGTCGCCCTGGCGGCAGGTGTACTGTTCGCCACATCGACTTGGACGCTCAGTAATGGGCGCAACGGCCTGGGCTTGGTCATGCTCAGTTTAGCCGTGCTGGGGCTCATCGGCAGCTCCACGGCGCTCAGCCGCGTCAGACAAGCGAAAGAAGCGGACCGTTCGCTGCTGGTCTTCGCCTTGGCGGCCAGCCTGGCACTGATGACACCGGGCGGCATCTGGTTCCTCTTGGTTGCCGTTATCATTTCCTACAAACCCCTGATGGCATGTATCAGGTCGTCAGGCTCCGCCGCCATCAAGGCCGGCTCAGGATCACTCATAGCACTCGGCACGGCCGTCTTCGTCCTGGGTTGCGTACAAGGGGGCAGGGGCCTGCGCACCGCCCTCGGTCTGATGACATCACAATCTCCGGAGGGGATCCAGGTAGCCAAGCAGCTAGCATTGAGCGTAAGCGGTTTCTTCTTCCGCGGTCCTGATCTGCCGGCATTATGGCTACCACACACGCCGTTGCTTGATATAGCCAGCGCGACGATGGCCGTGATGGGCGCCGTGCTCTACATCAAACACATCGGTAACTCGCGTACCCGCCTGCTGCTGGCTTTCTTCGTGACCGGCATGCTGCTGACCGCGCTCAATGGTGGTATCGGGCTGAGTTATATGTCGCCGGTCATCTATCTGCTGGTAGCGAGCGGCATCGCCTATTTCTACCACCAATGGCATAAGGTCTTTCCGCGTAACCCGGTCGCCACCACGGTGGCTGTCGCCGCCCTCGGTACGATAGGCATAGCCGTGATCGGATTCCACCTGCAGCGCTACTTCGTGGTCTGGCCCAATACGCCATCGGTCATCGAATACCGCCAGCCCCGGACAGCAGAGCGGCCAATCTGATATACTAACCTGGTATTAAACCGCACAACCACAACCGATAGCCACACCATTGATGAGGCTTTCGCATAGCATAGAAGGAGCTACCATGAACCGTTTCGACCAAGCCAAGATGCTCATGAAGGTCAAGAAGATCCAAGCCGAGCTAAAGAAGGAAGTCATCACCATCGAGAAGGGTGACGGCGCCGTCCGTGTCGAGATCACCGGCGAGCAGAAGCTGAAGAAGATCCACATCGACCCGGAGTTCGTCGACCTTGATGATATCGGCGAGCTGGAGAAGTGGGTCGAGGAAGCCGTGCGGGATGCTATTCAGGAGTCGCAGAAGGTGGCTGCTGAGAAGATGCAGCCGATGATGGGGATGCTTGGTGGTTTAGGCATGTAACAGGCCGGCTGCAATGCATGGCGCATTTCGGGCGTTTCACTGCGGTGCGCGCTCACGGTACCATAAGTACCGCTCACTTACGCTCCTCGATCAACATCCCGAACTGCACTCATGCCTTGCACCCTCCATCTTTATCGAGATGGTCCAAGCCTCCAAAATGACCGCTAAGGTATTACTTTGATCATGGGAAGTGTTTTACCACCGGCTCTGGTGAATCTGATAGAGGCGTTCGGCAGCCTGCCGGGCGTCGGACCGCGTACCGCGGAACGGTACGCGTATTATCTGGTGAAGCGCGACCAGCACATCAGCCGCGAGTTGTCCGATGCGTTACAGCAGGTCCATGGCGGCATCGGCCAGTGCAAGAAGACGTTCGCGCTGATTCCGGCCGACCAGGAGCTATCGGATCTGTACACCGACCCCAAGCGCAACAAACAGTTGGTGGCCGTCGTGGCCGATCCATTCGATATCGTAGCACTTGAGAAAACGGCCCAGTTCAATGGCACGTACCATGTGCTTGGCGGCCTGGTGTCACCGATTGACGGCATCGGTCCCGAACAACTGCATATCAACGAGCTGGTCAAGCGCGTCGATGACGACCAGGTGGAAGAAATCATCCTGGCCACCAATGCCA
>JALQUD010000105.1:3031-3325 GCA_023268595.1 Candidatus Saccharimonadia bacterium | reverse complement strand
TCCAATCTGGGGTTCAGCCTGGCCAGCCTAATCAGCCTGGGCCGCTCCAGCCCGTGGGCTTCACGCAGCCGACTGCTTTTACCGGGCAGGAAGTACGGCCGCCGATGGCAGAGAACGCTGGCGCAGCATACGCTCCGCAGCCGCAGACCATGCAGTCCGCAGCGGTTCAGCCGAGCACACCTCCCCCTGTAAACCAGCCTATGCCGATGTCTCCACTACAACAGACGGCCGCTCCGGCCATTGGTGTCCAGCCTACCGCGCAGCAGCCGGTGGCCGTCACGGGTATGCAACCCG
>JALQUD010000105.1:0-3021 GCA_023268595.1 Candidatus Saccharimonadia bacterium | reverse complement strand
GAGGAGGGTGACGCCGAGGTGCAAACCGATGATGTAGTCTGGATCAACCGTGCCAAGCGCGTCATTGCCGACACCAAGGGTGATCCGCGGCGCCAGACACAACTTATCCAGCATCTTCGTACCCAATACCTGAAGCAGCGGTATAACCGCCAGGTCGGAGCCGGGGAGTAACCGATGGGAGTATTCCTATTCATCTTATTGATCGTATTCCTGGCCGCTTTGGTGGTCGTACCGGTCGTGGTATTGCAGAGCCGGCGTCAGGCCCGTGAGCAGAAGAACTTCGAACGTGGCCTGAAGATGGTGCCGATGCTCATCCATCTTCCGCCGATCAGTGAGGATATTGACGGTGGCGGTAGGGATTCCCGCGATCTTATCGATGAGAATATTTCTAAGGCTCAGGTCATCTACAACATCATAGCCAGCACGTACGAGAAAGGCTTTAAGCGCCGCCTGTATGGCCAGCAGCACCTGGCATTCGAGATCGTCAGTAGCCAGGGTTTCGTATACTTCTACACAACGGTTCCTATCGGTTTGGTAGAGGTCGTAAGGCAAGCGATCGTCAGTGCCTACCCGGCAGCCCGGCTCGAAGAAGTTGAAGAGCATAACATTTTTAATGCCGGCAGCCGTATGGCGGGGGTGACGGGTGGAGAATTGGTTTTGCGTGAGTCATTCGCGTATCCAATCAACACATATATGGATCTTAAGCGCGACTCGCTGCAGGGAATCCTGAACTCACTGGCTAATGTCGGCCAGGAAGACGGTGCAGCTATCCAGATCCTGCTGCGCCCGGCCGATCCGAGCTGGCGTAAGACCTCGCACGACCTCAGCTCCGCCAAACGAAAGGGCGAGGACGTGAGTGGCGAGCGGATCAAGGCCGTTGGTGGTCTGATGAAGGACGTCGGCACGGCATTGTACAAGCCGCCAGAAGAAAAGGATGGTGGCGGTAGTGATAAGCCCCAGCTATCCGACATGGAGATGGCAGTACTCAACGCTATTGATGAGAAAACGCGGTATCCGGCTTACGAGGTGCTCATCCGGGTGATCGCATCGTCTAACGTCCAGACCAAATCCCAATCCATACTCAACGGTATGGTCTCGTCGTTTTCGGAGTTCAATTCGCAGGAAAAGAACGGTTTTAAGTACGAGCCGGCAAGCGACATCGATGAACTCGTCACCTCATATATCATGCGTTTCTTTCCGCAGTCAAAGAATAAGGTGATCCTTAACTCGGTGGAGCTGGCGAGTATCTTCCATTTTCCTGACCAACGCAGCATACCGACGACGCAGCTGGAGCGTCAGGATTCCAAGCAAACCGATGGTCCTCGCAACATGCCACAGGAAGGTACTTTGCTGGGCTACAACGTCTTCCGTGGCGTTAAGAAACCGATCCGTTTGGCGATACATGACCGTCAACGTCATATGTATGTCGTAGGCCAGACTGGTACCGGTAAGTCGACCTACCTCGAAAATTTGGCATTGCAGGACATGCTTGCCGGCAATGGCTTCGCGTTCGTCGATCCGCACGGTGACACCGCCGAGAAGCTGTTGTCGATGGTTCCGAAGGAACGTACCGAGGACGTGGTGTATTTCAGTCCGGCTGACATGGACTTCCCGATGGGTCTCAACCTGTTTGAGACGCATAATGACGATCAGAAGGATTTCATCATCCAGGAAGTCCTGAACATGTTGTATAAGCTGTATGACCCGCAGCGACAGGGAATCATGGGGCCGCGTTATGAGGACATGTTCCGGAATGCCGCCTTGGCCGTCATGGCCGACCCAGAAGGCGGTACGTTCATCGAGATACCCCAATTGTTCCGTGATCCCCAGTTCCTTAAGCGCAAGCTGCAACACGTCAAAGACCAGACGGTATTGGATTTCTGGCAGAAGCAGTTCCCAGCATCGCAGCGCTCCAATGAGGCCGGAGAGGTGACGGCCTGGTTCGTCAGCAAGTTCGGCGCATTCCTGAGCAATGAGATGATGCGCAACATCATCGGTCAGACCAAGAGTTCGTTCAATCTGCGCGATATCATGGACAACAAAAAGATCCTGTTAGTGAACCTAAGCAAGGGGCGGACCGGAGACCTGAACTCCAAGCTGCTCGGTATGATCTTCGTCATGAAGTTCCAGGCTGCCGCTATGAGCCGGGCTAACGTGCCCGAGAAAGACCGTGTCGATTTCAGCCTGTATGTCGATGAGTTCCAGAACTTCTCGACGGACTCGTTCGCCACCATCATGTCCGAAGCCCGTAAGTATCACTTGAACCTGATCGTGGCAAACCAGTTCACGACCCAGCTGACCGAAGAGATCCGTGACGCCGTGTTTGGTAACATGGGTACCATCGTGGCTTTCCGCATCGGCCAGAACGATGTCGATTCATTGAGCCGTTACTTCCAACCGGTCTTTGACGGTGACGATCTGTTACGTGTACCGAACTACAATACGATCGTGCGTACGCTGGTCGGCGGTGTGCCGACCCAGCCGTTCAGCATGTCGACCTTGCCACCGCTTGGTGAGCCGAACGCCAAGTTATCGGACGCCCTGAAGCAATTATCCGCCGCTAAGTACGGCCGTCCGAAGGCGGTCGTCGAGAAAGACATCTTTTCGCGCATACGCACCGCGCCGGTTCCTGCGCCGGCTGCTCCGACGCAGCAGCCGGCACGGCCGTTCGGCGCATCACCATCGCCGTGGCAGCAGCCGGCCGGTGCCGCCTCGCAGCCTCCGGCGTTTGCTCAGCAGCAAGCGGGGTACCCACGGCCGCCGCAGGCTGCCAGCGCGTCTCAACAATCCCAGCCGACGTTTTCCGGACAGCCGGCCAATCCTAATTCTCAGGCGGCATTTGCCGGTCCATCGCCAGCGGCCCGTCCTGCGCCTGCTGCCGGTGGATCATTCCTGGACGAATGGCTAGCCAAACGAGGGACCGGTCCGGTACCATCGGCTGCACCTGCACCTGCACCTGCACCTGCACCTGCACCTGCACCTGCACCTGCACCTGCACCTGCACCTGCACCTGCACCTGCA
>JALQUD010000104.1:3060-3351 GCA_023268595.1 Candidatus Saccharimonadia bacterium | reverse complement strand
GGTCATCGGCAGTCTGTCGTACAAGCGGGCCCGCACGGCCGCAGCCAACGGCGCGTTGCCCGAGCTGGGTTACGCCCGGCAGGCCAGTGCAGAGCGCAGTACGCTGGAACGCATCGCCAATGATCTGCACGGACGGCCGCGCATCATGGTCGGCGTGCCGACACCGTTGGCGCTCCGTCTGTTCAGCGGCCTGGTCGCTCCGGTGCCAGCCATCGACGAGGCCTTGCTGGCCGAGATCCAGGAAATCCTGTGGCATGACCGGCAGACCGTCATCCAGTTCGAATTGCCGGT
>JALQUD010000104.1:0-3050 GCA_023268595.1 Candidatus Saccharimonadia bacterium | reverse complement strand
GAGACATTGCTGGCGATGATCTGGATGCCCAAGCGGACACGTGAACGGTTCATGTTCCGTCTGGTGAAACCGCTCCAGCTGATCGTGGAGAAACTGCCCCGGGACAGCAGACTGGCCTTCCATCTGTGCTGGGGAGACCTGCGTGGCAAACAGATCGTACCCAAGCTGCTGCAGTCCAACCGTGGCAAGGTGTTCCTGATCAACGCCATCGTCGGCATGAGCCCGTGGAAGGCACACGAACTGGTGGCCATCCACGATCCCGGCGGAAGGACCGGCAAACTGTCGCTGCGAGCCTACAAGCACCTCAGGCGCTTCCCGGAGCAGACGATCTTCGCCATCGGTGCATTGTCGCCGACGATGACCATCGGCCGGCTGCTGTCGCGCTACAATGACATCCGCCAGGCGGTGTCGAAGGCGACCGGACGGACGGCACTGGCCTATTCATGTGGCACCGGCCGGCTGACCGTCAGCCAGGCGGCAGCGATGTACGCCACGGCACAGGACATCACGCCTGACTCCGATACGACCATAGGGAGGTGAGCAGGGTGCCCTAGGGCATCCATCCGGACCGCTGCTACCTCGTTCATCGAGGCATGCTACCGGTCCGGAATCTCCAAACTTTTATTCACTGCATGTCAGTAACGAGATAGGCGGCGCCAAGCATGCGGTCCTGCAGCTCGTTGGGTCCACATGCCAGACGGGTTGCCAAAGAGCCAGCCTGCCAGGCACGGCGCCAATCCGAATCGGCCTCAAAACCGTCGTACAGACGGTCGGTAGGAACATATAATCTGAACTGACCGCCCGCATGCCTATTGTTCCCGACGAGAGCTACCATGTCATCATCGTGCAACGTCTTTACGATCTGGGCAACCGTACCGTATGGCAAGCTGGATGCTTCAGCTATTCCGGGCACATCGAACGCCCGTCCGCCGGAGTTCCGGGCGGCCACGGCGACCTGTTGGACGGTCTGTGGCGATATACCATCCATCTGGGGCGCCACGCCTGGCAACTCATCACCGTAATCGTATGCCTCCTGCAACGCACGGGCGACCCCGTCACCATCAGGCAGCGGATCGGCGTCCAGCAGCGTCTCAGCCATTAGCAGCAACCGGTCATCCAGCTCATCATCATTGGAGCACTCCAAACCATTACGCAGGTCATACCGCTGCTTCTCACGGCGCCATAAGGTGTTCTGAGCTACCGCATCGTCCAACGGCTGTAATGGCGTGTATAATCGGGCGCGCCTGCCACCGCCACTACGTTTATCTAGCTCAATATCAAGCATTCCATTAGCAGCCATGCCACCCAGCACTTTCACTGCCGTCGGTTTGACGAATCCCGCCAGCTCGGCCGCCTCCGCCGTGGTGATTGGCAAGGAAGTGCTTTCATGGGTCATCACGGCCGCCACCCGGGCAACCGTTTCCGGTCTGACCCGTATGCCGAGCTCCGGCGGATCGGCAGTTTCCATCGTGTAATCATATGGCTCTAGCAGGAAATCGCGGGCCAGCTCTGCTTGTTCGTGTTCGCTCATCATGCAACCTTATGGCATTACTATGTATTTGTCCACCGAGGCACCAGCGTCCAAACATGACGACACCCCGCTAATGGCAGGGTGTCGTCGTCTGATGGCCGGAAAATCCAGGTAGAAATCGGAGGGTCTAGCGGTTAGGCCATCAGCTTGCGGCGCAGGTACAGGCGGTAAGCCAGGGTACCCAGGGCGCTGGTGCCGGCAAAGAGGGCGATGACGCTACCAGCACCGGTGCTTGGCAGCTCGGTAGGGGTCTCACCCTTACCGCAGTCGGCAGCGTTCTTAAGCAGCTCAGGGTTGGCCGGGCAGACGCCACAGTCAGGGCTGTCGGCCGGCAGGCTCTTGTCGGTCTCACAGACGGCAGGCGTTTCTGGCGTCTTAGGGGTTTCCGGAGTCTTAGGCGTTTCAGGCGTCTTTGGCGGCTGTGGTACGGTCACCGTGGTCTGACAGTTGCTGCTGGTAACCGTAGCGTTCTGGTTACCCGGCAGTTTAGTGTAGACGGTAACCTTAGCGGTGTAGGCGCCAGGCTTGCTGTAGGTGTACTCAACCGGAGTTGACAAGCTTGTCACGGTACGGCTGGTGCCGTCACCGAATTCGTAGACGACTTTGCTGACGCTGGCGCCATTCGATGCGCTGGCTTTGGTCGTGAAGCGGTAGGTGTTGGCCTTACCGGCGACAGCCGTCTTGGTCAGCAGGTCACAGCTGTAGTTAGGCTTGATCTTGTCACCGGTGATAGGGTTACCGCAGGCGGTCAGGGCAGCGAATTTCATGGTACCGGTGTTATCGAACATCACCATGACCGGGATGCTGTTACCACGGAACACATCGCTGTTCTTGGAACCGTAGTACGTCTTGCCGTTGATATTGACATCCCATTTGTAGGACTTGCCATTCTTTTCACGGCCGATGCTCCAGGCGTTGGTAGCGACGGTCTGGCCATCGACGACGATGCGGCCATCCTTATAGGCAGTACCCATCTTGGCGCTGGTAGCGAACTGCTGGTATTCAGCAGGTGCCAGACCGAAGTCCTGATAGATGGCTGGCAGGTCGCCCTTATCATTGGCTTTTACCTTGCTGACGAACTCATTAGGTGACGTAGCGCCACAATAGATGATAGCGTTGTTGTCACAGTCCTGCGCAGCGTATGCCTTGCCACCGGTAGCGATACCGGTAGCCAGTACGCTTACCGCCAGTGCTGATACGAACAGTTTTTTCAAAGTAGTGATCTTCATCCTGATAGCCCTCCCTAGAGTTATTGGATTATCTCTACTTTAACACTTTTTTATATTTTTGTCAATAAAGTTGTGTTATAGTATGCATTATCTCCTACGGATAATGTTCCGGAGCAACTGCCGGCAATGACGGAAGGAAGCAGCATGCACAGTTCTGTCTTCGAGTTAGCGACAGTGTCGATTGTCTTAGTACTTCTAGGCGTCGTGGTCTTCGTATGGGGCATGAACAACTGTCACGACGAGTTCGCGTCACAACGCAAGAGGCTTAAGGGTTACGTCCAATCGGCGGC
>JALQUD010000103.1 GCA_023268595.1 Candidatus Saccharimonadia bacterium | reverse complement strand
CAACATCGCTTTGAGCGATTGGCGTACGTCGTCGGCCAACTGTCGTGCGCTGACGACCTCCACGGTCAGGAGGCCAGCCTGCACTTCGAGCTCATGGGCGATGTCGTTGATGATCAGGTCGGCCTGATTGGTCATGCGCTGTTGCGTCAGGTAGGCCGCCAAACGCCGCACCCAGACCTGCCGGTCGGCAGGTTCATCGATCAGGTGGCGTGTGACGCCCCTTACGATATCGCGGCGTGACAGCTTCTGGCTCATGCCCGCTCCTGGGCGATGGCCGCTTCGACCAGCTTGGCGTCCTGCTTGGCGTCAAGCTTCTCCGCGATGACCTTTTCGGTAGCCAACGCTACGAGGTGCATCGTGTCTTTCTTGAGCGCCGCGCGTGCCTTAGTAACCTCGACACCGAGCTGAGCCCGGGCGTCGCTGACGATCTGATCAGCACGTTGCTTGGCCTTGTCTTCGGCAGCGGCTACCATGTCGGCAGCTTCTTTGTGGCCACGGGCGATGACTTCGTCGGCTTCTTTGCGGGCTTCAACTAGCAGTGCTTCGACCTGCTTCTCGGCTTTTTCGGCGGCTTCCTGGGACTTCTTGGCCTGGACGAGTCCGGCCTCGATGGTCTCGCGCCGTTTATCGATGCTGCGGATCAACGGCGGGAAGACGAACTTGGCAAGCAGAGCTACCAAAATCAGGAATGCTCCCGAGTTTATCAGCAGTTCGGAACCGCTCAGCCCCAGGGCCTGGGTCAGGCCTTGGGAACCGGCTTCAGCCTCCGCGGCAGCCATTACTATCATGAAATCCATGCGGAATACCTTCCTACAGGCCTACAGGAACTTGATGATTAGGGCGACCACCAGACCGATGATAGCCAGGGCGTCAACGAAGGCCATGGCCAGGATCATGAGGGTACGCAGCTGTCCGATAGCTTCTGGGTTGCGGCCGGCAGCCTGCATGGCACCGAAGCCTACCAGGCCAAGACCGATACCACAAAGACCAGCACCGATTGCGTAGGTGAGACCGAAAGCGAGGTTATCCATTAGTTATTACTCCTTTATGTGATTGCTTAATCAAACTGTATTATTCCATACTCTCATATCCGGTGAAAGCATAAGCTTCCACCGACGGGACCTAGTGGGCGGCCTTGGAAGGTTTGCCATGGCCGTGCTCCTCGCCGGCTTCGGGCAATCCCAGTGATATGAAAGCGATGGTCAACATGTAGAAAACGTAGGCCTGGACGGCGCCGACGAACAGCTCAAGGCCGTAGAACACCGGTAGCGCGCCGATGGCGAAGTATGAGGTCAGGAAGGCGATCACCACCAGCAACACTTCACCACCAAAGACGTTACCGAAGATACGCAGTGCCAGGGCGGCCGTGCGGGAGAACTCGGCGATGAATTCCAGGATACCGATGAAGAAGTGGAGCGGATCCTTAAGCGGGTTGGCAGTATAGCGCATGGCGTTGCCAAAGAAGCCGCGGCGCTTGATGGCCCAGATCTGGGCCGTAACGATGGAGATGACTGCCAGGCCAAGGGTCATGTTCAGGTCGGCGGCCGCACCACGCAGCATCGGTACGCCGTTCCAGGTCAGCGGGCCGACGATAGGCAACAGGCCGAGCCAGTTGTTGATCAGGAAAAAGAAGAACAGCGTGACCGCCAACGGCATGACCTTGACGGCGATGCGCTTGTCACCGATGACCTCGACGGTCGTGTCATAAAGATTCTCGAACAGAGCCATGAAACCGTGCATGAAACGGCTACGGCTACCGGTACGCACCGCTTTGGTGACCGAGAACATGATCCAAAGCAGCAACAACGTGCCGACAAGCCCGAGGATCTGGGAGTTAGTAATGCCGACCGGTCCGAGGTGGAAGATGGTTTCCGGTGCGATGCTGATATGTGGTCCGGCTTCCTCTCCGGCGCCGGCATTGGCGAACAGGTTCATGGGCGCATTCAGCACGTTCATCATGTTAGTCATTATAATAATCCTTATCTTCGCTTGGGTCGCCAGGTTTACGGTTACGCTCGTATGAGCCTGGCCGTGGCAACGGTGCCTGCCACCGGTCGATCTGACGTTTTACGAGCAGGGCGGCGAAGACCAATCCGATCAGCATGCCAGCCAACGTCGCCCAGGGTGCACTGCCGAACGAACGGTCGGCCAGCAGACCCGGTAGCGCGAATACTAACACGGGGACGGCTATCCGCCAAGTGGTGTCCGCCAGTTCGCGGCCGACGTTCAAGTCTTTCAAGCTGCCGACCGGCTTGGACTCGGACGGGCCAGCGCTGGAGCTTTGCTTGAGTTTTGCTGTGCTTTTAGCCATTCACGATGCATTATAACAGATACGGACAGTCTTGTCAGACTAAAACCGGCTGTAGAGTCTATCGTATCTCCATCAGATTTGCTATACTTTGTATATCATTTATAGGAGGTCCGCATCATGAGCGACACAACCGCCACCGCCAACAATAACGTCACTATCTACAGCGCCGACTGGTGCGCTTTCTGCCAATCAGCTAAGACCTACCTGAGCGGCAAGGGAATCGAATATACCGAAAAGAATGTCGAGAAGGACCCGTCCTACGCCCAGGAATCCGTAGAGAAGTCCGGCCAGATGGGAATCCCGGTCCTGGACATCAACGGCCAGATCATCGTCGGCTTCGACCGTCCACGCATCGACGCCGCCCTCAATTCATAGCAGCGTCATAATCACGCTTGTCACCGGACCGCCCGCGCAGTACACTGCTGCGCATACCAGGGCGGTCCGTTCATGTACGGATAGTGTACACGGGGAATTAAGTAGGGGAGGACACACCAAGTGGCATTCGAGGATTTTCAGACCAAACAATCGGTGGCATTGGTTTACACCGGCGAGAGCAAAGGCAAGACCAGTGCCGGGCTTGGATTGATGGCACGTGGCTTAGGCAACCGCTGGAACGTGGCCTTCATCCAATTCATAAAATACTGGGGCGTCAGCGAGCATGTCTTTATCCGCGATATCCAGCAGGTCTATAAGGACCGCTTATACTTTTATAAAGGCGGCAAAGGCTTCTACAATGCGGGCGAACTGAGTCCGCAACAGGTCAGCCAGGAACAGCACATTCAGGCAGCCGAAGAAACGTACCAGGAAGCGTACCAGGCGGCTACCAGCGGTAAGTACCAGCTTGTGATATGTGACGAGATCAACAATGCCGTCCATGACGGGTTACTGACCGTGGACAAGCTTGAAAAACTCATCAAGGACCGCGCCGAAGACACTAGCCTGTGTCTGACCGGCCGTGATTTTCCAGAGAAACTACTGAAGCACGTCGACATCGCTACCGACATGCACAAGATCAAACACCATTTCGATGACAAGTATCTGGCCAACAAGGGCATCGACTTCTAAGCTCAGTCTTC
>JALQUD010000102.1:1207-3412 GCA_023268595.1 Candidatus Saccharimonadia bacterium | reverse complement strand
ATCAGCTCTGCGCGATTTGCTGTCCATCGCCGGCGTACTGGTCAGCGCCCTGCTGCTGGCATTCTGTCTGATCACCTTCGTGTTCCAGTCTTACCAAGTCGACGGCCCCAGCATGCAGACCACACTCGAGAATAACGACCACCTGATCGTCTGGAAGGTACCAAAGACCTTCGCTAACCTGACCGGGAGCCATTACATACCTAACCGTGGTGACGTCATCATCTTCAATGAGCCGGTTTCCGAAGGCACCGTCCAGAACAAGCAGCTCATCAAGCGCGTCATGGCCCTGCCTGGCGAACGGGTCACCGTCAAGGATGGCGAACTCAAGGTCTACAACCAGGAGCACCCGGAAGGATTCAGCCCCGACAAAACCCTGCCCTACGGCAAGGTGATAACCACTACCACCGGGGACGTCGACGTTACTGTCGGCAAGAACCAGGTCTTCGTCTGTGGCGACAACCGCAGTAACTCACTGGACTCGCGTATCTTCGGCCCGATTGATTCCACCCAGATCGTCGGCAAGCTCGTACTACGTGTACTGCCACTCAACACCGTCAAAGCCTTCTAGCACGCGATGGCACGGCTCCGTTCCATATCAGGGATAACGCACCGGATCAGCCGGCCAGTGCGGCGGCTGGCGGCACAGGTTCAGCAGTCAAACAGGAACCGCGCCATCGCGATAGCCTCAGCATTGGCGCTGCTTGCGCTGGTGATTGGCTGGGGCACGTTACTAACGGAACGCCAGCTGGACCAGACCGATCCGGTAGCCGTGGCCAGCCGCTTCATCCAGGATGTCCGCGACGACAAACCCAACCATGCATACCAACTGATGACCGATAACTTCAGGTCGCAGACTAGCTTGAACCAGTTCACCAATCAGGTCCTGCCCGATGCGACTAGCCAGTGGCCTGACTGGACTGCCATATATAAGGCTACGACTAATCATCCGGGTGATGCCGGCGTCAATGACCATGTCATAGTCTTCATCATACCTAGCGATGGACAAGTACGTGCCCAACAAGCCATGATACGTGTCAAACGCGGCGACCAGGCCGTGTGGCGTGTCGAATCGATCAGCAGCATCACCCACATCAACGGCAAGATCGCACCCGGCGCCCAATAACTGGACGAACAGCCCACTAGTCGTTGAGCAGCTTGAGGATATCTTCTAGTTGCTCGTCGCTCTTGAAAGCGACCTCGAGCTTGCCACCTTTGGCGGTACGACGGATGAAGACCGGTGTACTTAGTCGCTTACTCAGACGCTTGGTGTCCGGCGTCTCACGACTCATACGCTCTTTGGTCTGCTTAGGCTCCTGATGGCCATCACGGAGACTAACCACGAACTGTTCCGCCTGGCGCACCGTCCAGGAGTGCTTGATGATGCTCGCCAGCAGCTCCATCTGGCGCTCCGGTTGCTCCTTGAGCGACAGGATAGCCCGGGCATGCCCTTCGGTGATATCGTTCCGGCGCAAAGCATCTTTGGCCGCATCAGGCAGCTGCATCAGCCGCACCATGTTCACTACCGTGGAGTTTGCCTTGCCCAGACGCTTGGCGATGTCGCTGTAATTGGTACCAAACTGCCGGTGCAAGTATTCGATGGATTCCGCCTGCTCCAACGGCGCCAGGTCGACACGTTGGACGTTCTCGATCAGGGCAATCTCTAAGCGCTCCAATTCCTTGGAAGTACGCAGGATAGCCGGCACATGGCTCAGCCCGGCCAGCTTGGAGGCGCGCCAGCGCCGCTCGCCGGCGATCAGCATGTAGCCACCGGTTGCCGTGTCGGGGTTCTGAGTCACGATCAAAGGCTGCAGTACGCCGTATTCCTTGATGGAGTCCGACAGCTCAGCCAGTGCGGTCTCGTCGAACTCCTGACGCGGCTGATATTGGTTGGGCACCAGGTTGCCCACCGGAATCTTCTCTACTTTGTCAGCGGAACTTAGCAGCAGACTTTCATCGAAGTTCTGCGGCAATAGGCTGTCAAAACCCCTGCCCAGTCCCTTTTTCTTTACCGTATTAGCCATCACCTAACCTCTTAGCTACTTCTTTCGCCAGAGCCTTGTAAGCCCGGGCACCCTTTGACCATTTATCGTGTTCGAATATCGTCTGCCCGTAACTCGGCGCCTCCGCCAACCGCACGTTACGCGGGATGGCCGTCTTGAACAGCTTGGCGCCGAAGTGAGTCTTGATCTCGGACATCACCTGCTC
>JALQUD010000102.1:0-1197 GCA_023268595.1 Candidatus Saccharimonadia bacterium | reverse complement strand
GGTGCGCTTATCATACATCGTCATGGCCACGCCCAAAAGGTCCAATGGCGGATTAGTCGTCTGTTTCACACGCTGGATCGTATTAAGCAGCTGTCCAAGCCCTTCCAGGGCGTAGTATTCGGCCTGGACCGGGATTAGCACCGATTGGGCCGCCGTGAGCGCGTTGACGGTCAGCAGGCCGAGTGACGGTGGACAATCGATCAGCACATACGCGTATGTACCGTTAGCCAAAGCTGCTTGCAGCTTGAACTCGCGCCGTTCCGCCGCCACCAGCTCCACTTCGGCGCCGGCCAGATTGGCGTTAGCCGGTAGCACATATAGCCCTTCGGTATTGGTCTCCTGCACGGCCTCGTGCAACGAAGCACCATGACACAGTACATCGTAGGTACCCGAGCCTATGGACTCCTTTGGTATGCCCAGGCCACTGGTCGCATTCCCCTGGGGGTCAAGGTCGACTACCAGGACCGGCTTGGCGGCGCTGGCCAACTGCGCGGCAACGTTGACGGTGGACGTCGTCTTACCCACACCGCCCTTCTGGTTTACGACGGCGACGATATTGTGCTGCATGTCTGTTTTTACCCTCTCGCTTATGCTCAAGTATACCATTTCACGGAACAGTGTGAAATATCTGCCACATAAAAACAGCATCCCGCAAGCGGGATGCTGTTTCAGTTGGCTTGGTTACGGTTCAGTAACGGCCGGCCGGAATGGATATCTCGGCGGTGGCCAGTTGCCTGGCTCCGAACGCATCGCCAAGGATGCTGTAGGAGCCGGGCTGGCCGCCGGCTGGCGGTGGTGGGCCGTAGCCCCCCATGCCGCCGTTCGGGTCGCCGCCCATACCGTTCTGGTCGATCGGGCCGAACATGTAACCGTCGTCGCCGTAGCCATCATCATCGCCACCGGCGTTGTTGTTGCGGAAGAAGAACCACCACACCGCGACTGCTGCTGCGATCAGGAGGATGACGAACACCCAGATGAGAGCGCCGAACTGAAGCATGATCTGCTTGAAGTTCATCGGGTTGTTAACTTTCAGGGTCGATGTCTTGGTGTCGACCGTACCGTCATCGTAGTAGGTCTTGGTAGTCAGCTGGTAGTTACCGTTCTTCAGGTCGTCGGTCTTGACCTTGTAGCTGAATGGAGCCTGCTTGACGGTGGCGATCAGTTTGCCGTTAAGGTAGTACTCAACCTTGGTGACGG
>JALQUD010000101.1 GCA_023268595.1 Candidatus Saccharimonadia bacterium | reverse complement strand
GATCAGCTTGTCGGCTCCTGGCTGGTCGAGGACCACCCGGGAGTCGGTCATGCTCGAGACGGCAAACGCGAGGCGGGAGGGAATGTTGGCTTTGATCAGCCCGGTCACCACGTCCACGCTCGGGCGCTGGGTCGCGAGCACCAGGTGGCGACCGTCCAATTGGACTTCGTGCAGCCTGAACGCTTCGGGTTGGAATATGCGGCCGACGATGGCACGCAGCAGCGGCCGGTCATGATCCACTGCGCCTTGCTTGGATCGGTCGAGCGCTTCCTGAGCGTCTTCATCGAGCACACCGCCGGACGTTTTCCGGTCTGGGTGGCACCGGAGCAGGTGCGCCTGATCACCGTCAACCAGGAGCATGCGACCGTAGACTACGCGGACTCAGTAGCTGCCAAGGCTGCAGACCTGGGGTTGCGAGTCGTCGTGGACAACGACAATGAATCCGTCGGTAAGAAAATCCGTAATGCCGAGCTCTGGAAGGTGCCGTATAGCATCGTCATCGGTGAGAAGGAGATTGAGACGTCGCAGGTGTCACCGCGTATCCGTAAGGACCTGGCTACGTCCGATGAGCCAAAAACCCTGGATATTGATGCTTTTCTGGCTGCCGTAGCCAGTGAGACTGCCTTACGCAGCTCGAGCTCTAGCCTC
Source organism: Candidatus Saccharimonadia bacterium (assembly GCA_023268595.1). Lineage (GTDB taxonomy): Bacteria > Patescibacteriota > Saccharimonadia > Saccharimonadales > UBA4665 > JALQUD01. Next base: position 2,801 of record JALQUD010000101.1, on the reverse strand, counting down.
TAACTGTATAGAAGTTGTACAATCGGACGCATGAGCAAGGAGTTGATAGCAGTTGACGTTGATGATGTGCTGTTCCCATTTGCCGAAAACTTCGTCGGTTACCATAATCAGCGTCACGGCACGGCATTCAGTCACGACGATATGGTAACGAGTTACGAGGAGCTGCTTGGATTGCCGCCGGCTGAGACATCGGAGCGCATCTATGATTTCCATGCTGAGGATGATCTGCACCTGGAGCCTATAAGGGACTCACAGCACGTACTGGCTTCCCAGGCTGATAGATATGACTTTGCGATCGTCACGGCCCGCCACCCACGCTTCGAAGACCGGACGCGGGAATGGCTTCAGAAGTATTTCGGTGACACCTTCAAAGAGGTGGTATTGGTTGGTTTCGAGGATATGGTCGACAAGCCCCGAACGAAACTGGAAGTCTGTCGTGACCTTGGCGCCGTGGCTCTCGTGGATGATGCTGTCAGGCATGTGGCAAGCTGTAGCGACGGAGGCGTTCAGGGTGTATTGTTTGGAAGCTATCCATGGAATGCGTCGCGTTCGGGTTTACCGGGTAAGGTGCTCCAAGTAGGCAGCTGGGCTGAGGCCGGAGAATATCTGGATGGACGACGATAGTCCAGACCCGTCGTTTGCGGTACGCGTGGAAGCGCTGGTGCGTCAGATTCCGCATGGTCGGGTGATGACCTATGGGCAGATCGCCGGTTTGTGCGGCAATGCCCGGGCGGCCCGCATCGTCGGTGGAGTCGCCCACTTCGGTGACCCCGACGTACCATGGCAACGGGTGGTTAACAAAAGTGGCGGATTGGCTGCCGGCTATCCTGGCGGGCGGCCCGCCCACCGCCAACATCTGGAGTCCGAAGGTGTTGAGATTGACGGCGAAGACCGTGTCATGGGCATGCAGGCCAGACTCTGGCAGCCTGGCGTTCCAGATGAGCCCGACGCGTTGTCACTCTTCTGATACACTGGAGCCATGAAAAAACCTCTTATAGCCGTGGTCGGTGAGACTGCTTCCGGTAAGTCGGCGCTGGCACTGCGGATCGCCCGACGTTTTGACGGTGAACTGATATGCGCTGATTCATGGACGGTCTACAAGGGATTTGATGTCGGTACCGCTAAGCCCAGCCGGGATGAGCAGCGGCTCGTGCGGCATCATCTGCTGGATGTGGCCGATCCGGCAACCGGCTTTAGCGCGGTTGAGTTCAAGCGACTGGCGTTGGCGGCGATCGAGGACATCACGGCACGCGGTAAACTGCCGGTCATGGTAGGGGGCACCGGTCTGTATATTGATGCGGTGTTGTATGATTATCAATTCTTGCCAGCACCCGATCCAGCGCGTCGGGAGGAGTTAAACGGTTTATCGTTGCTAGAGCTACAACATATTGCAACTAACAAGGGTCTCGACCTTTCGACTATAGACAAACACAATAAGCGCCGGGTCATACGGTTGATAGAGAACGATGGTAGCGTACCCGGTAGAGGCCCGTTACGGCCGGATACATTGATTGTAGGGATCTCGGTCGATCGTGAAGCGCTGCGCCAGCGTGTGACGGCCCGCGTCGATAGTATGCTCGCAGCCGGCCTTGAACAGGAGGTCTCCAGACTGGCCGGCCTTTATGGCTGGGAAGTGGAGCCTATGAAGGGTATCGGCTACCGTGAGTGGCGGCCGTACTTCGAGCCCCAGCCAGAACTGCACCAGGATCTGGCGCAGACCCGGGACCGTATCATCGCCGCTACGATGGGTTTGGCTAAGCGGCAGCGGACCTGGTTCAAGCGTAACGAGCGAATACAATGGTTATCTGGACCGGGTACAGAAGATGATTATGATGACATCATCACAACGTTTGTCCGCGGTTAACAGGTTAGCATGGTAACGCTTGTTCTGATACAATGAACACATATGATTGAACAACTCTTCGGCTCCAAGACGCGCGTAAAGTTACTCTATTTGTTTTACAGTAACCCCAACCGTTCGTTCTACGTGCGTGAGATCACCCGTAAGATCGATGAGCAGATCAACTCGGTGCGCCGTGAGCTGTCCAACCTGCTCAGTATCGGCATCATCACTTCGGACAACACTAACAACCGGCTGTATTACGAGGTCAATCAGAAGTTCGAACACTACGAGCCGCTGTTGGCTATGTTCGGAGCGCAAGGTGGTAAGCTCAAGACGACCGTCAAGAGTACCAAGAAGGCCGAAAAAGCCGACGACACCAATGACGAGGAGTTCGACTTCAAGTCACTGGGCAATGTGGAGTTGGCGCTCTTCACCGGCCAGTTCACCCGTGATGAGTCGACCGGCATCGATCTGCTTATCGTCGGTAACGTCAACCAGAACAAGCTCGGCAAGTTCGTTTCGGAGCTGGAGTCGAAAGAGGGAAAGGAAATCCGCTACACGGTCTTCTCCTTGGAGGACTACCGTTACCGCGAGCAGATCAACGACCGGTTCATCGATATCCTCAAGCATGCTAAGAAGCAGCTGCTTGTCGACAAGAAGAACCTCCTGGGGTAACATAGCCACAGCAACCGATACAGATACCAGAGAAGTGAGGGAATGATAATGGAAATCCAGTTTTACGGAGCAAACTGCATAAGCGTGACCGTCGGTGGTGCGAGGTTGGTCATTGATGATACCATCGCCGATATGGGCGGCAAGTCGGTGACCAAGTCCGGTGACGTAGCGCTGTACACCCGCGCCCACGGTGCCGCACCTGATGGCGTCAAACTGGTCATCGACCGGGCAGGCGAATATGAGGTGTCGGATGTTTCGGTCTACGGCATCCAGGCCAAAGCGC
>JALQUD010000100.1 GCA_023268595.1 Candidatus Saccharimonadia bacterium | reverse complement strand
AGCCGTAGTAGGAGATGAGACCGACCAATAAGGCCAGCACCACCAGGATGGCGACCACGATGAACGCGGTCTTCCAACGGTTGCGAGTACGCAACGTGACTCCCTAGGTTAAGGGTGGCATGGACTGGGAATGCACTTCTGTAGAGGTGCGGCAGCAAAAAGGTAACAGACCCTGGTTCACAGAGTATAAGGCGTCACCGCTGCATATGTATATTATAACATATAAATACTTATACGTAAATATAACGAGCCAACCGTATCAGCTACGCTCATGATTTGAGCGGCATGATGATATGCAGGTAATCGTCAGCCGTCAGGTCCTGGAGCATGGTAGCTTCCAGCTTGCCGTTGAAGCAGAACTGGACCGAGTCACCGCCAAAGGCCTGCAGAGCATCCAGGAGGTACCTGGAATTGAGTGTAATGCTTCCGCCGCCCGTGATGTCGGCTTTGGCTGCCGCGTCGTTCTCGCCGAGCTGTGAGGCCACAGCGTGGATCTTCAGCTCACCCGCACCTTCGTCGACCTCGACCGTGACGCTACCGGCACTCTCACGGGCGAACAGGCTCGATACTTTCGTGACATTTATGAACTCACTGCGCTTGAGCAGGGCGGTAGTCTGGAAACCTGCTGGTACCAACCGGCGGTAATCCGGATATTTACCCTCGATCAGCCGGGCCACCAGGTCGACATCGCCGACCCGGAACAGGACTTGCTGCGTGTCATGTGTGACCTCGACCTGTCCGGTGAAATCAGAGACGATGCGTTGCAGATCCTGCATGGCGCTGACCGGGATCAACAGGCTGATTTCCTGGTCGCTGGGGCCGAGATCCTTTTCAGCCAGGCGGTAACTGTCGGTGGCAGCCATATACAGCCGACCCTCTACCGTGTGTAAGAATACACCGGTTAACACCGGACGGGATTCATCATTAGAGGCGGCGAAAGCTACTTGCTGCAAGGCTTTCTTAAGCGCCGGCCCGGCTACCGACCACTGCGTACCGTTCTCGATATCCGGCATATCTGGAAAATCTTCGGCCGAGACGCCGTTGATGACCGACTTATAGTGGTCGGTCTTGATGTGCAGCTTGGAATCTTTCAGCTCCAGCTCGATGACTCCACCGGGCAGGCTGCCGACGAAGTCTTGCAAAAGCCGGGCAGGTATGGTGATAGATCCTTCCTTATCGACTTTGGCGCCCAAATAATCGGTAATCGCTATGTCCAAATTAGTGGCCGACATACTGAGCCGGTTATTGACGGTTCGTAATAGGACATTGGCCAGGATCGGCAGGGCATTGCGGCTATTGGCTACCCGGGCAACAGTACTTAATGAGCGGTTCAGGTTCTCCTGCGTAACTTGCAATTTCATATGTCAGACCTTTCTCCACATGTGTGCTTATATTTTATCTTAAATCTACCCATAGTACTTATAATTAGGGCTGTGCATAACGTGTATAAGTGTGTGCAGACTACTGTCGGAGCTTACACGCAAACGTGGAAATGTGCGTGGCATGGTTTGCGTACAAAGCTGTGTAATATTGTGGGTTAACGTGTATAAGGCTTGCACCGTCAATATGTTGAGTACGAAACTTGCACAGGCAAGCCACAACGCAGTAGCGCTTATCCCCATACTTTCCACCGTGATGTCCACACCCTTCATGAAAGGGTTAGGCATACAGGCGGTCCTTTATATGCTGGATGGCTTCACGCAGCTCCGGATTGGTCTGCGACTCCTTTACGATCTTCTCGACCGAGTGCATGGCCGTGGTGTGGTCCTTGCGGCCAAGTTCATGGGCGATCTTCGGGAAACTCATATGCAATTCACTTCGTAGCATGAACATCGCTACTTGGCGCGGTACGACGATATCCTTATCGCGCTTTGGTCCGAGTATGTCTTCCATGGACACCTGGAAATGCTGGCCGGTGTGCTCGATGATCTGCTTAGCCGTGATATGGCGTGGCCGGGATTTGACGCCGCCCAGGATGGCGCTGGCAATTTGCAGGTCGGGTTGAATATCCCGCATCTCGCAGTGCGCCAATAGCTGGTTAAGCGCACCTTCCAGTTCACGGATGTTGGTCTGGACCAGATTAGCCAGGAATTCCACGACGTCAGAGCCGAGCACGACTTCATGGCTGGCGGCTTTGGTCTGGATGATGGCGCAGCGGGTCTCAAAGTCGGGGATCTGCATATCTATGGACATGCCCCAGGCGAAGCGGCTTTGTAGACGTTCTTCCAGCGTCGGGATATCGCGTGGCGGTTTGTCGGAGCTGATGATGATCTGCTTGTTGGCCTGATGCAGCGCGTTGAAAGTGTGGAAGAATTCCTCCTGGATCTTTTCCTTACCGGCGATGAATTGCATGTCGTCGACGATCAGCACGTCGGCACCACGGTAATGCTTGGCAAAATCGGTCGTTTTCTTAAACCGCAAGGCGTCCACGAATTCTTGGACAAATTGCTCGGTACTGGCATAGACGATGCTAGCCTTGGGATTATTTGCCAGTACGGCGTTGCCGACGGCCTGGATGAGGTGTGTCTTACCGATACCGACACCACCGTATAAGAACAGCGGGTTATATTTGACGCCGGGTTGGGCGGCGATGGCCTGGCAGGCGGCATAGGCTAGCTCGTTACCGGAACCGACGATGAACGTCTCGAAGGTATATTTCTCGTTGAGTCCGTGCCGGTAATTGTGTATCAGGGCAGATTGGGCGGGGCCGGCCGTCTGGCCGGTGGCGGGCGTGACCTTGGGCATCAGCGCGTTCGGCGAGCTTGGGTTGTGGTTGGCGCCAGGCTGTTGGGCTGGCCGGGTCTGCTGGTTACCGTATTGTTGGTATGGCTGATTTTCGGATTCCGTTCGGGGCGGGGGAGTGGGCATACTGCCAAGCAGGGAAGCAGGGGTGGACATGCTGCCTCTGTCGCCGGACCGCTGGCTCGTGACGATCTTGTACTCGATAGCTTTCGGCTCCAGCCCGTTCTTACGCAACGTTTCCTTGATGAGGGCGGTGTATTTACGTTCCAGATTGTGCTTGATAAAGACATTGGCCACGCCGATGACGACCACGTCTTCATTCTGCTGCAGCAGCTGGGTGTTCTTGAACCACGTCAGGAAATTACCCCGCGACAAAGATAACTCTATTTCGCCGAGCACGGCCTGCCATAAACTCCCATGCTGCACGTGCTGCATCTAGTTACCCTCTCACTCCGTTAGTATCGTTACTATACAGCACATGGTGCCAACTTTTCCACATGTGATTAAAGGGGTGTATAAGAGGTGATAGCTTCTGGTAGAAAACACTACATTAAACGGTTGTGTTTTTCTGGGTGATAGTCTGGCTGTGCTACGTGGAGGGTTTCTGCGGCTGTTTGTCGATTTTCAGGATGTACGCACAATGATATATCATCACCCCTGTTAAGAGTGTAAAAAACTGCGTACATCGGTGAAGTGGCTCGGAGGGG